>NZ_JACLQV010000030.1:0-13694 GCF_016648915.1 Streptococcus sp. 3.1
GGGAAACCATTCGGTAGGCCTTTAGGCCTCGGCCGGTAGCAGAGGCTTTCAGCCGAAGAGCAAGCCACCCGTTCTCACGGGTGGTTTTGACTGGCAATTAAAAAACGCCCTTAGGCGTTTTAAATATGGCTTACATCTCGTCTGGAGCTTCAACACCGAGAAGGCGAAGGGCTTCTTTGAGAACTGTTGCTGTTGCGTAGCAAAGAGCTAAACGGCTGTCACGTTCTGGGCTTTCGTCCAAGATACGTGTGTGTGCATAGTATTTGTTAAAGGCTTGAGCCAAGCTGATAGCAAATTTAGCAACGATAGATGGCTCAAAGTTGTCTGATGCACGGTTGATGATACGTGGGAAGTCTTGGATGAGTTTGATGATTTCCCAGCTTTCAACGTCGTTTAGGCTGTATGTAGCATCTGCAGATGGCGTGAAGTTAGCCTTGCGCAAGATAGATTGGATACGAGCGTGTGCATATTGAACGTAAGGTCCAGTTTCTCCCTCGAAGGATACCATGGCATCAAGGTCGAAGTCGTAACCATTCATACGATCTGTTTTAAGGTCGTAGAACTTGATAGCTCCGACACCGACAGCATGAGCAACAGCTTCCTTGTTAGGCAAGTTTGGATTCTTAGCTTCGATTTGAGCCTGGGCACGGTTAACAGCTTCAGCGATTGTTGGCTCAAGCAAGATAACGTTACCTTTACGAGTTGACAATTTCTTACCGTTCTTAGTTACAAGACCAAAGGCAACGTGAGTCATGTCGTCAGACCAGTCGTAGCCCATTTCTTTAAGAACAGCTTTCAACTGTTTGAAGTGAGCAGATTGTTCATTACCAACCACATAGATGGCTTTGGCAAAGTCGTAAGTACGTTTACGGTAGAGGGCAGCAGCCAAGTCACGTGTGATGTAAAGTGTCGCACCATCTGATTTTTTGATGAGGGCTGGGTGTTCGATACCGTATTTTTCAAGGTTAACCACTTGGGCACCTTGAGATTCTTGGAGAAGTCCTTTTTCTGTCAAGATGTCAACGACTTCATCCATCTTATCATTGTAGAAGGCTTCACCGTTGTAGCTATCAAAAGAAACACCGAGTTCATCGTAAAGACGGTTGAATTCCACCAAGCTTTCGTCACGGAACCATTGCCAAAGGGCAGTTGCTTCCTCGTCACCAGCTTCCAATTTGCGGAACCATTCACGAGCTTCTTTGTCTACAGATGGGTCTTCTTCAGCTTCGGCATTGATACGCACATAAAGTTGAAGGAGTTCGTTGATAGGGTTAGCTTTGACAGCTTCCTCGCTACCCCATTTCTTATAGGCAACAATCAGCATACCAAACTGTTTACCCCAGTCACCCAAGTGGTTGATGCGGACTGGTTTGTAGCCTTGTTTAGCTACGATGTTGGCAAGAGCATCAGCGATAACTGTTGAACGCAAGTGACCGATAGAGAAAGGTTTAGCGATGTTAGGACTAGACATATCAAAGGCGATGTTACGTCCGTGACCGATGTTTTGGTCAGCGTAGTGGCTGCCTTGAGCGATAACTTGTCCAAGAACGTCCGCTGAGATTTTTGATTTATCAAGGAAGAAGTTGATATAAGGACCAACAGCTTCAACTTTTTCAAAGTTTGAGGCATCGATTTTTTCAGCGATGTCTGCTGCAATCATCTGAGGAGCCTTGCGCAAGACTTTAGCCAATGAGAAGGCAGGAAAGGCGAGGTCCCCCATGTCAGCATTTTTAGGGGTTTCAAGCAGATTTTGAATGTTTTCTTGTTCCAATTCGGGAACAACTTTGGCAATTTCTGCTGCAATGAGTTCTTTAGTATTCATAGGTACTCCATTTCAAATCTTGTCATTCATACCTATTTTACCATTATTTTAGTTAATAGGGTAGGGACAAGAAAGCATCTATTAGGAAGTATTTCATGAAAAAATACAAAAATTCTGTTATAATATGCAAAGAATATACATAAAAAGAGGAAAGATAATGAAGAGAGATCGTCAAGCTGTTATCAAACAGATGATTTCAAGAGATAAGATTGGGACACAAGAGGAAATTAAGCAACGCTTAGAGGCGGAAGGCATCACGGTTACTCAGGCTACCTTATCACGTGACTTGCGTGAGATTGGCCTCTTGAAGCTTCGTGATGAAGAAGGCAGACTCTACTATAGTTTGTCTGAGCATGTGCTTCCAAGTTTGGACCCTACGGTTAAGGACTATGTCAAATCAGTTTCCCGTGCTCAGTTTATGCTGGTTCTCCATACAGAATTGGGTGAAGCAGATGTTTTGGCTAACCTGATTGATAGTGACGGCAATCCTGAAATTTTAGGAACTGTTGCTGGCGCAGATACTCTATTGGTAATCTGTAAGGATGCTGTGGTTGCTGAAAAATTGGAAAGCGAGTTTCACTGATGAAGACTCCTCATCAGGATCTCCAAAAAGCTAAAGAAGAGTTAATCGACCTCCTCAAACACCATGAGGCGGTTCTTGCTTTTCAAGAGGCTGAGAAAGCTATCAAGCAGGTGCCACAAATCAGTCATCTGGCTGGACAGATGAAGGCTTACCAACAAGAAGCAGTACTTTTTCAAAAAATTGAGAAACAACGTGCCTATGAGGAGGCAGGTGAGCAGGCGGATTTGATTCAACATGAGTTGGAAAATTTGCCCATTGTTCAGGACTACCGTCAAAAAATGCAAGATGCCAGTGACTTGATCCAATATGTGACCAAGTCTATCGAAGAAAGGATTAACGAGGAGTTAAGACATGGCTAAGGAAAAAATATCTCCAGGAATGCAGCAGTATTTGGATATCAAGGAAAATTATCCAGATGCTTTTTTGCTCTTTCGTATGGGTGATTTTTACGAATTATTTTACGAAGATGCTGTTAAGGCTGCCCAGATTTTGGAAATTAGTCTAACCAGTCGTAATAAGAACGCCGATAATCCCATTCCTATGGCGGGTGTACCTTATCACTCAGCTCAAGCTTATATTGATGTCTTGGTTGAGATGGGCTACAAGGTAGCCATTGCTGAGCAGATGGAGGATCCTAAACAGGCTGTTGGCGTGGTTAAGCGTGAGGTGGTTCAGGTTATCACCCCAGGTACAGTGGTTGACAGCTCTAAACCTGATAATGCTAATAATTTCTTGGTGGCCATTGACAAGGCTGGAAGTCGTTTTGGTCTGGCCTATATGGATGTGTCAACGGGTGAATTTTTTGCGACAGAGTTGGACGATTTCAGTTCAGTTTGTAGTGAAATTCAGAACCTTAAGGCACGTGAAGTAGTGGTTGGTTACGATTTACCCGAAGCTGATGAACAAATTTTGGTGAAGCAACTCAACCTTCTACTTTCCAAGGAAACAGTGGTTTACGATGATGTCCACTTGATTGACACTAGCTTGACAGATTTGGAAAGCAGTGTAGCGGGTAAACTTCTCCAGTATGTGCACCGTACTCAGATGCGTGAGCTCAGCCATTTACAAAAGGCTCAGCACTATGAGATTAAGGATTACTTGCAGATGTCCTATGCGACCAAGTCGAGTTTGGATTTACTGGAAAATGCTAGAACAGGCAAGAAACACGGTTCTCTTTTCTGGCTCTTGGATGAAACCAAGACAGCTATGGGAATGCGTCTCTTACGTACTTGGATTGATAGACCTTTAGTGAATCAGGCTGCAATCGTGGAGCGTCAGAATATTATTCAAGTTTTCTTGGACAATTTCTTCGAGCGTAGTGATCTGACTGAGAGTCTTAAAGGGGTTTACGATATTGAGCGCTTGGCTAGTCGTGTTTCCTTCGGAAAGGCTAACCCTAAAGATTTGATTCAGCTAGGTCATACCCTAGCTCAGGTTCCAGTAATTAAGGCGATTTTGGAGTCTTTTGATGACGAGGCCTTGTCACGTCTTTTACAAGAGTTAGATGCTCTGCCAGAATTAGAGAGTCTGATTCGGTCGGCTATTGATCCCGATGCTCCTGCAACCATTACAGAAGGTGGTATTATCCGTGCTGGTTTTGATGAGACCTTGGACAAGTATCGCAAGGTGATGAGCGAGGGGACGTCATGGATTGCAGACATCGAAGCCAAGGAACGTGAAGCGTCTGGTATTACAACACTAAAAATTGATTATAACCGTAAAGATGGTTATTACTTCCATGTGACCAACTCTAACCTTAGCTTGGTTCCTGACCATTTCTTCCGCAAGGCAACCCTGAAAAATTCAGAGCGTTTTGGAACTGCTGAGTTGGCTAAGATTGAAGGTGAAATGCTAGAGGCACGTGAAAAGTCATCAACGCTAGAGTATGATATTTTCATGCGTGTCCGTGAGCAGGTGGAACGCTATATTGATCGTTTGCAATCTTTGGCTAAGGCTATTGCGACAGTCGATGTGCTTCAGAGTTTGGCAGTTACAGCAGAGACTAATCATTATGTTCGTCCTGTGTTCAATGATGAGCATCGTATCGTTATTGATCAAGGCCGTCATGCGGTGGTTGAGAAGGTTATGGGTGTTCAGGAATACATTCCAAACACGATTACCTTTGACAGTCAGACCAATGTTCAGCTCATCACAGGACCAAACATGAGTGGTAAATCTACTTATATGCGTCAGTTGGCCTTGTCAGTTGTTATGGCTCAGATGGGCTCTTACGTGCCAGCAGATAGTATTGATTTGCCAGTTTTTGACGCCATCTATACACGTATTGGTGCTGCAGATGACCTGATTTCAGGTCAGTCAACCTTCATGGTTGAGATGATGGAGGCTAACCAGGCCATTAAGCGGGCGACACCTAATTCCTTGATTATTTTTGATGAGTTGGGACGTGGGACAGCCACCTATGATGGTATGGCTTTGGCCCAGTCTATCATTGAGTTTATTCATGACAAGGTGGGGGCTAAAACCATGTTTGCTACCCATTATCATGAGTTGACAGCCCTGTCAAATACTTTGACACACCTTGTCAACGTTCATGTGGCGACACTTGAAAAGGACGGAGAGGTGACTTTCCTTCACAAGATTGTCGATGGCCCAGCCGATAAATCTTATGGTATTCATGTGGCTAAGATTGCAGGTTTACCAGCAGATTTACTGGAACGTGCTGACACCATCTTGACACAACTAGAGGGCGAGACAGTTACCATCCAACCTCAGGAAAAGGTATCGCCTCAAGAGAAGCCTGCCACTGAAACGCATATCAACGAGCAAATCTCTCTCTTTGATGATTTTACTGAAAATCCGGTTCTTCAAGAGTTACGTGATTTGGACATTTACAATATGACACCGATGCAAGTCATGATGGCTGTAGCAGATTTAAAACAGAAACTATAAAAGAAGCTTGTCGATTGACAGGCTTCTTGTCTTTTATAGGTGTTTCAATTCTTGGTTGAGTTGTTCAATATCCTTTTTCATTTTCCAATAAGAGAAGACCCAAACGAGGAGATAGATAAGGCTGAATTCAATGACTAGCTCCAAGTAGAAAGTTAAACGTAGAGGGAACCATCCGCTGAGGGTAGCTAGTGGAATGAAACCTAGACAGGTTAAGGCGTAGTGAGTGAGGGTTGTACGAAGCAAACTCCATTCAGCCTTACGGAAAATATAACTAGCGACTTCAAAGAGGATACCGATAGCAAACCAAGTGATGAGGCAGTAGGCCAATACCAAAGATCCGTGAACCTGATGTGACGTCATCCATTGTCCAATAGCTGAATGAGGATTAAGAGGCATGTAGCTTGGTGCCCAGATAAGAGACATAATCATGGATACGACAAGTCCGATAAGGATGCCTTTTGTGCCTGATTTAAAAAGTTGCTTTTTCATTGTAATTTCTCCTTTATTGCTTTGAGGTAACGGCGTGATGAGTAGGTGGTTTCCTTGTTTTTTAGGTGAATTTCAACGAGGCCATTAGGGGTAATGTTGAAGCGTTTAATTTCTTTAAGGTTGACAATCTCTGATTGTGAGATTTTGATAAAGTAAGATGGCAGTTTTTCTAAAACTTGATAGAGACGTAAGCCTAAGTGGTAATCTCCTTGAATAGTTTCAGCTAGAACTTGGCGATTTTCGATGTAAATTCTGGAAATAGCATTAGACTCGATGAGATAAGTTTCGCCATCTTTTTTTCCTCTGAGTCGTTGGTTATCATCCAAAGATTCGACAAACTCGACAACTTGTTGAATCTTGGGCGTCCGACTAGGTGCCTGAATCTGCAACATTTCTTCTTGAAATACTGAGTCAATCTGAACTTTTATTTTCATAACTATCCTTTCTTATTGGTAATTGAGGAGGCCTCCTCCCTTTCACACCTTTATTAAACACTATTTACTAGTCCACAGCAATAGCGTTTGTCTATGTGGTCCTGTATGGTGTCTAAGTGGTTGAAAATATTTTCGAAAACCCCTATACTTAATGAAAACGTACTGACGAGGTAATCACATGAAATCTATAATGAAATGGCTAGCAGGAATTTTTCTTGCCTGCAGTCTGATTTTGAGCTTTTTTACACCTTTTGAAAAGGCACTAACACTGAACTTGCTTTTACTTTATTTCTTTGTTAAGCAGTTTATGGATTCGACAAGTTCACCCAAAACCTACCAATGGATTTTCCAAGTCATCTACCTCTTGATTTTTTCTGGGCTCATTTGGTTCAACCTTCGTCATGGGGATATGATTGTTATAGCCACAGCCTTATCTTGGCTAACAGTTGTGTGTGAGTTATGGCTTTATAGGAAGCATCAGTAACAGTTAGAAACATTGTTCTCTCAACCTTTTAGAAGGGAAAATAATAATTATGCCAAAAATCATCGAATTGCCTGAGGTGTTAGCCAACCAGATTGCTGCTGGTGAGGTCGTAGAGCGTCCAGCTAGTGTTGTCAAAGAGTTAGTGGAAAATGCTATTGATGCAGGCAGCACCCAGATTACTATTGAAGTTGAAGAATCAGGCCTCTCAAAAATTCAAATTACAGACAATGGCGAAGGAATGGCTCAAGCTGATGTAGCCATGAGTTTGCGCCGTCATGCAACAAGTAAAATCAAAAATCAAGGAGACCTCTTTCGTATTCGAACTCTTGGTTTTCGAGGTGAGGCCCTGCCATCGATAGCTTCTATCAGTCATCTTACCATTGTGACGGCGGCTGATGGAGAAGCCTATGGGACTAAACTGGTTGCCAAGGGTGGGGAAATTGAGAGTCAGGATCCTATTTCAACACCAGTTGGAACAAAGATTACCGTTGAAAACTTATTTTATAATACCCCTGCTCGTCTCAAGTATATGAAGAGTTTACAGGCCGAGTTGGCTCATATTGTCGATGTTGTCAATCGTCTGAGTCTAGCTCATCCCGAAGTTGCCTTCACCTTGCTTAATGACGGTCGTCAGTTGACACAGACCTCAGGTACTGGAGACCTCCGTCAAGCTATTGCCGGGATTTATGGTTTGACAACGGCTAAAAAAATGGTGGAAATTTCAAATTCTGACCTTGATTTTGAAGTTTCTGGCTATGTCAGCCTTCCTGAATTAACTCGTGCAAATCGTAACTACATCACAATTCTCATTAACGGACGCTATATAAAAAACTTCCTGCTTAACCGTTCTATTTTTGATGGTTATGGTTCTAAACTCATGGTAGGACGCTTCCCTATTGCGGTTATTGATATTCAAATTGATCCCTATTTGGCTGATGTCAATGTTCACCCAACAAAACAGGAAGTACGTATCTCTAAAGAAAAGGAGCTTATGGCCCTCATCAGCTCTGCCATTGCTCAAAGTCTTAGAGAGCAGGATTTAATTCCAGATGCCCTTGAAAATTTAGCCAAGTCAAGTACTAGAGGTGCAACTAAGCCAGTTCAGACGAGTCTCCCACTCAAACAGACCAATCTTTACTATGATAGCAGTCGTAATGATTTCTTTGTCAAACCAGAGACAGTCCAAGAGGATATCAAACCACTCGTGTCAGAGTCTCCAGTTTCATCGGTAGAAAACAAACCGCAACCTTCTGTTAAACAAGCACAACGTTCAGCAGATGAAAGTGATAGTGAACACGAAAAACTTGATTATAAAAACAAGTCGAAAATGAAGCGCATGCTTGAAAATCTGGACAATGAGGAAACCTCAACCTTCCCTGAGTTGGAGTTTTTTGGTCAAATGCATGGAACCTATCTCTTTGCTCAAGGACAAGGTGGACTTTACATCATTGACCAGCATGCTGCCCAAGAACGTGTCAAGTATGAGTACTATCGCGAAAAGATTGGTGAGGTTGACAGTAGTTTACAACAGCTCTTGGTTCCCTATCTCTTTGAATTTTCAGGGGCAGATTACATTAGTTTACAAGAAAAAATGCCTCTTCTTAACCAGGTTGGTATCTATTTGGAGCCTTATGGGAATAACACCTTCATTCTTCGTGAACATCCTATCTGGATGAAGGAAGAAGAGATTGAATCTGCAGTCTATGAGATGTGCGACATGCTTCTTTTGACGAATGAAGTGTCTGTCAAAACCTACCGTGCTGAGTTAGCCATCATGATGAGTTGTAAACGTTCAATCAAGGCGAATCATGCTCTCGATGATTACTCTGCGCGTGACCTTCTAGTACAGCTTGCACAGTGTAAAAACCCCTATAATTGCCCCCACGGACGTCCTGTACTTGTCAACTTTACAAAATCTGATATGGAAAAAATGTTCCGTCGAATTCAAGAAAATCATACCAGTCTACGTGACCTAGGGAAGTATTAAAACTTTTTTTCGTCTTACTTTACGAATAGGAATGTTAGATTTATAATAGTGGTGAAGACAAGGGATCTTCTAATGTTTTAGCACATCATTGTAGGATGATTGACTGATTTTTAAGTTAGGAGGTAGAGTGATGAGACACCTAACAAAAACTAATAAACACTTTTTACTTGTTGGCTTAACATTTTTAGCGACTAGCTTGATTTTCTATATTTTGGCTTGGTTAGGTCGACCAAGTTTGGAGAATGCCCTAGTAAATGTTTCTAGCATTGCCTTTACTTTAGGCGTTGTAACATATATTCTATTAGGTCTAAAGATGATTACAGATACTTTAAAGACGAGTAGTCATCCTTAAAATGGAGCAAACAGAATCCACTTTCGAGTGGATTTTTTGTTACAATAGTACAGCAGTGCTTGAGATGACAAATAAACACTCAAGACAATTATCTTATAAGTATAAAATAACAAAGCAATCCATTGAAGATACTAACGAGAAAGGAAATCACACGCTATGTATGATTACATCAAGGGAACTCTAGTGAAAATTACTGCCAAGTATATTGTTATAGAAGCAAACGGCCTAGGTTATATTGTCACTGTAGCGAACCCATATAGTTTTTCTGACCAGATGAATCAGACTATCCAAGTTTACCTTCATCAGGTTATTAGGGATGACGCCCACCTTCTTTTTGGTTTCCATACTGAAGATGAAAAAGAAGTCTTCCTTAAGCTTATTTCAGTTTCTGGAATAGGTCCGACGACTGCTCTAGCCATTGTTGCTGTAGATGATAATCAAGGCTTGGTGGCTGCCATTGATAATAGTGACATCAAGTACCTGATGAAGTTTCCAAAGATTGGTAAAAAGACAGCCCAGCAAATGGTTTTGGACTTGGCAGGGAAATTTGCAGAGTTACCAACAGAAACGACCAAGACGACACCAAGTCAACCTGAAGGAAATCATCAGTTGGATGAGGCTATGGAAGCTTTGCTTGCTCTAGGTTATAAAGCTGCAGAACTTAAGAAAATCAAAGCCTTCTTCGAAGGTACTAATGAAACGGCAGAGCAATACATTAAATCAGCTCTTAAGATGTTGATGAAATGAGGTAAGCAATGGTCAATCGTTGTCGTTGGGTTCCAACAAACAATAAATTATATTGTGATTATCATGACAAGGAGTGGGGAAAGCCTATTGGTGACGATCAAAAACTTTTTGAGCTACTTTGCTTAGAAAGTTATCAGTCAGGACTTTCTTGGTTAACTGTTTTAAATAAACGTCAGGCCTTTAATCGTGTTTTTCATAACTATGATATTGAGCGTGTTGCCCAGTTTAGCCTAAGTGAACTTGAAGAAGCGCTTCAAAATCCGGATATTATTCGTCACAAACTTAAGCTAGAAGCAACCGTAAATAATGCCAAACAAGTACTAAAACTCCAAGATGAATTTGGCTCCTTGTCCCATTATTTTTGGCAGTTCTTTGACGGAAAGCCCTTGGTAAATAATGTTCCCACATATAAGGACGTCCCATCATCGACTGATTTATCCCAACAGATTGCCAAAAATCTAAAAAAGAGAGGGTTCAAATTTTTAGGACCGACTACTATATATTCATTTTTACAAGCCGCAGGATTTGTGAATGATCATGAAAATAACTGTGACTTCAAATAAATGAGTGGATTTGATTGACAAGACGAGGAAAACATGTTAGTTTATAAACGAACGTGTTTTTGAGATTATTTTACGAATAGTAATATAGGTGAACCAATGAAAGCTGAATTGATTGCAGTAGGAACCGAAATCCTAACCGGGCAAATCACCAATACCAATGCCCAATTTTTATCTGAGAAACTAGCTGAACTAGGAATCGATGTATATTTTCACACCGCAGTAGGTGATAATGAAAACCGCCTACTCTCAGTTCTTGATCAGGCTAGTCAACGTAGTGATTTAGTTATTCTTTGTGGTGGACTTGGCCCTACTGAGGATGACTTAACCAAGCAAACCCTAGCTAAGTTCTTAGGAAAAAAACTTGTTTTTGATGAGGAGGCAAGTAAAAAGCTGGACAGTTTCTTTGCTACTCGCCCTAAACACACACGAACGCCTAATAATGAACGTCAAGCGCAAATTGTTGAGGGGGCTATCCCCTTGCAAAATCCTACAGGTCTTGCAGTTGGAGGCGTCATTACTGCTCAAGGGGTGACCTATGTAGTCTTACCTGGTCCACCAAGTGAACTCAAACCTATGGTGAATCAGGAACTTGTTCCAGCACTTACTGAGAATCACGCAAGTCTTTATTCGAGAGTCCTAAGATTCTTTGGCGTTGGAGAAAGTCAATTGGTGACTATTCTGAAGGATTTTATTGTTAACCAAACAGATCCAACCATAGCTCCATACGCTAAAGTGGGGGAAGTAACACTTCGCTTGTCTACAAAGGCTTCTTCACGAGAAGAAGCAGATCAAAAACTAGATGTTTTAGAAAAACAAATTCGTTCTACTAAAACTCTAGATGGCAAATCCTTATCTGATTTTATTTATGGGTATGGAGAGTCTAATAGTTTAGCCTTTGAAGCTTTTCGTTTGCTTAAGAACCATGGCAAGACTATCACTGCAGCTGAAAGCCTAACAGCAGGTTTATTTCAGGCTAGTATTGCTGATTTTTCAGGAGCCTCACAAGTATTTAAAGGCGGCTTTGTTACTTACAGCATTGAAGAAAAATCTAAAATGTTGGATATTCCCTTGTCGCAACTAGAAGAACATGGTGTTGTCAGTCATTTTACTGCAGAAAAAATGGCTGAAGGTGCCCGAGCTAAAACAGATAGCGATTACGGAATTGCACTTACCGGTGTAGCTGGACCAGATTCATTAGAAGGACACCCAGCAGGTACAGTATTTATTGGTATTGCTGATAGGAATCAAGTAAGGTCAATCAAGGTTGTTATAGGTGGAAGAAGTCGTTCTGACGTTAGATATATTAGTACCCTCTATGCCTTTAACCTAGTTCGCCAAGCTTTATTACAAGAGACAACTTGATTTAAGTTTGTCTTTAACTATAGAAAGAAGAGGAAAATAAGTGGCTAAGAAAACAAAGAAAACAGAAGAAATTACAAAGAAATTTGGAGATGAGCGTCGTAAAGCACTTGATGATGCTTTGAAGAATATTGAAAAAGATTTTGGTAAGGGTGCAGTTATGCGTCTTGGTGAGCGTGCAGAGCAGAAGGTTCAGGTTATGAGCTCAGGCTCGCTAGCTTTGGATATTGCTCTTGGTGCAGGTGGTTATCCTAAAGGTCGTATTATCGAAATTTACGGACCAGAATCATCAGGTAAAACGACTGTAGCCCTCCATGCTGTTGCTCAGACGCAAAAAGAAGGCGGAATCGCTGCCTTTATCGATGCAGAGCATGCCCTTGACCCTGCTTATGCGGCAGCACTAGGTGTTAATATCGATGAGCTTCTTTTGTCACAACCTGATTCAGGTGAGCAAGGTCTCGAAATTGCAGGTAAGCTGATTGACTCTGGTGCAGTTGATTTGGTTGTTGTTGACTCAGTTGCGGCCTTGGTACCACGTGCAGAAATTGATGGAGATATTGGTGACAGTCATGTTGGGCTTCAAGCGCGTATGATGAGTCAAGCCATGCGTAAGCTATCTGCATCTATTAATAAAACAAAAACAATTGCTATCTTCATTAACCAATTGCGTGAAAAAGTTGGTATTATGTTTGGTAATCCAGAAACAACACCTGGTGGACGTGCTCTGAAATTCTATGCATCAGTACGTCTTGATGTACGTGGAAATACGCAAATCAAAGGGACTGGTGATAAAAAAGACCAAAATGTTGGTAAGGAAACTAAAATCAAGGTTGTCAAAAATAAGGTTGCTCCACCATTTAAAGAAGCCTTTGTCGAAATTATGTATGGTGAAGGGATTTCACAAACAGGTGAGCTTGTAAAAATCGCTAGTGATTTAGGAATTATTCAAAAAGCCGGAGCATGGTTCTCATATAATGGAGAGAAGATTGGTCAAGGATCTGAAAATGCTAAAAAATATTTGGCAGATCATCCAGATATTTTTGAAGAAATTGATCATAAAGTACGTGTACACTATGGTTTGATTGAACCAGATGAAGAGGATAGTGTTGAAGAAGCACAAGTTGAAGAAACGTCTGATGAACTTGTTTTGGACCTTGATTCAACCATTGAAATTGAAGAATAAGTGTAAAAGAGCCGAAGAGCTCTTTTTCTCTTTGATTTAATCTAAGTAAAAAAATCTATGATAATTGAAAAAGTCCCCTTAGATTCAAAATAGGTCGCTAGACCGATTTCTTAAACTAAGGACAATGATAAGATAATAGTATCATGTGACAGAAAGAGAGAATTAACATGATTAAGATTTATACAATCTCAAGTTGTACAAGTTGTAAAAAAGCAAAAACATGGTTGAACAACCATCAACTTCCTTATAAAGAACAAAACCTTGGTAAAGAACCACTTACAAAAGAAGAAATCTTAAACATCCTATCAAAAACAGAGAATGGTGTTGAGAGCATTGTTTCATCAAAAAATCGCTATGCTAAAGCTCTAAATTGTGATATCGACGAGCTCAGTGTTAGTGAAGTGATTGATTTGATTCAAGAAAACCCAAGAATCTTGAAAAGTCCAATCTTAATTGATGATAAGAGATTGCAAGTGGGTTATAAAGAAGATGACATCCGTGCGTTCTTACCGCGCTCAATACGAAATGTCGAAAATTCACAAGCACGCATGCGAGCAGCTCTATAAAAAATGAAAAAAGGAGATACTAGAGATCTTCTTTTTGCTTTCACTTATTGCATAGAAAATAAGTATTGACATTGGTTCACAAACTTGATAGACTAATAAAGTCTCAAGGAAATTGTTCATTGACTGAAAAAGTTTGAAAAAACTTTAAAAAAGTTATTGACAAGATAAGTCAGAGATGATATTATAAATAAGCTGTTTCGGAAGAGACGGCGAAC
>NZ_JACLQV010000031.1:0-12390 GCF_016648915.1 Streptococcus sp. 3.1
GAAAAAGAGGACTTAGATGTTGTTCTTGAAGAGTTGAAGGAGTTCTAAAATGATGCAGCTTTTAAGTAAGATGATTCCTATGGTCTCGCAAAAGGGATGTCTTTTAATAAGAGGTACTTGAATATCATAATCAGTGAATAAGCTTTACTTCCAAAGTTAGGACGATAATTCTTTTCTAACTCATCGTAAATAAAGCTAAAATCACAGAATTCCGTTAGCTGACGCAAAAGATGATTCTTTCTCGTATGAGACGTGAGCACGAGCATGATGTGGTTCTTTGACTGAAAAAATAAGCACTATGTTTTCTAACATAGTGCTATAATAATACAGAGAATAAAACAAAAAATAGAAATGGGGAAAAACGATGACGAAGGAAGGAAAAAAGAAGAAGTTTGATCGCACAGCTTATATGCGAAACTACATGAAAGATTATAATCAGACAGAACATGGTAAGAAAAAAAAGCAAGAAATCAATGCTAATTACCAAAAATCAGAAAAAGGGAAAGAAACTAGAAAAAAATGGTTGGCTAAAAATCCTGAGAGCGTTCAAAAGTCTTCTGAAAAGTATCGGAAGACCGACAAATGGAAAGAGGCGCAAAAGCGTACTACTGAAAGAATTGCTATCTTGATAAGACAAGGTTATGCTGGGGCAATCAAAGCGCTAAGAAGTGATTTAGGTCTAACGCAAACCCAAGCGTCTGAAAAGACTGGAGTACCAGTAGCAACGATCCGACAAATAGAGCGAGGAGCAGTCTATTTGTCTGAGGAGCGTTTGAAAGAATACGCAAACAAACTAGGATATAAAGATGACATTGTGGATAAAATCGTGGAGTTCAAATATCCTGTTAGTGTAGTTCGTACTCATGTAGAGGAAGAATTGGCCAATTATGGAATAGGTTCATATGAAGCAGACGAAGAATTGCTACGCTCTTTGATTGAAAAAAGTGTAAAAAAAGTGAAATAAAGTGTCCTCTGAGCTTCGAATACAAGACCTGTTATGATATACTTATATCAAGGTTAAGAAATGAGGTTTCTCCCCTCTCCTTAACCCCACCATTGTTGTTGTAAGGTTAGACGAGATTTCTCCTCTCGGAACTAACATAATCTTTTCATTTCTACTAGTTATGAACAGGGATCTCCCATAAACATAACTGCACTTTCTGTTTTTAGTGTTGTTAGGTTTCTCCCCTAACTGATAAACTAAAAATAGTCATTGTTTTTCTTCTTTGTAGAAATAATACTAGGAAAACGAGGTAGTCCATTGAGACTTGCCTCGTTTTTTGTTGTCTCATAAAGGTTACTTTAAAAAAAACCATTGGAACAACAGGAAGTTCCAATGGCCACAACAACAATATTTTTCATAAAAACAATGACTTGTATCTAGGAAAAATCCTAAATCAGCCATAACGACCTTGTTTTTTTCGCCGACATTGATACCGCGGAGTAAAAGTGCATAACGCTTGTGTGCTCCTTACAAATATATCTATTATTTCCAAACTAACTGTTAGAGTTTCTAATGTAAATCATCCGTTTTTCTTTCACGGCTTTTCCTAGGTCAATGACCTTTTCCTGACCGTCAAAAACAAAGCCCATTTTTTCATAAAAGGCGATGGCACGTTTGTTATCTTCTAAAACCCATAATATAATCTCTTGATAACCATCCAAGGCAGCAAAAGCAGCCTGTATGAGCTGCTGGCCCACACCCTTGCCATAATAATCTTTTAAGACATACAAGGCGAAAATTTCACCCGCTATCGTAGCTGAATCTCGAAAATCACCGTAGCTAACAAAGCCGACCACTTTAGCATCATCCAATGCGATTAAGGTATTTTCAGGATACTTTTGACTATAAAACCGGCACTTATCCAAAGTCATTTGTTCTTGAAAATCTGCGGGCAAAATCTCATCATAAGCTTCACGCCATGTCTGCCAATGAACTCTGGATTTCCCTTCTATCTCCTCAGCTGTCACCATTGGTTTGATTGTGATGACCATTTGTTTCCTCCTTGAATAAATCTATTTCAATTATTCTGCCTGAAAACCATTTCTATCTAATTTCCCATTTTCTCCCCAAACTACTACATAAACATTTTTGGGTAAGCTAGTAAAATCAACATAGTCAGTTAGTCTCGCACCTTCAGGAACCTCGCCTTCCAGAAAGAGATACATTTCTAGTCTAACTTATTGATAGTGTTATTTCAAGAGTAGGAAATCAAAATAAGAGTGTTATTATCTCAAAAGTCAACCTATGTCACTAGGTTGCGACACCTATATAAAATAGCCTATCATGGCTTCATGGTAGAATTTAAAGATTATGAAAATACACAGGAACTAGAAGGCTGGTACAATTGGCCAGTTAGGGCCTCTAAAAAGATAAAATCCATTAGGGCAATCAATAGTGTCATCTCTTACTTTAGGAAACATCGATTAAAGCGAACGCTAATCATTAGCTATGCTTTACTGGGTACAATGGTATGGACAGCTACGACTGCCTATTTCTCTCCTGAACGGGTTACTTACACAGAGACACAGCTGCGAGCGACGCAAACCTTTGGTAATGGCCTTGGAAGCATCACAGCAACCTCTATGACGTATTCACCATCTAATGGAATGGTCGTTATGGAATTAACAACATCAGATGCGACTAGTGCTATTAATAAAGGAATCAATACTGAAAATCTTGATTGGCAAGTTTTCTTGCCAAGTAGTGTTAAGAACCCAGAAGCAGTGACTTTAGAAGTCATTCCGTTAACTGGAGATAAAGTGTATCTGGTTTTGCGTAATGTTCCTTCAGATTATACGCTCATGGTTATTCGAGTGACCAATAAGACGCCAAACTCTAACAGTCTGAAGGTGGATGTTCAAGAATATGACGATTACTTGTCATCAAGTAGTAATTCAGTTTCCAATCAGAAAAAACAAAAAGATAAGGATGCTAACAAGACCTATGTTGATTTCTTTGTAACTCCTCAAAATGAACTCTTAAAAAACAAATATGTCAAGAATTTGTCTCGTGAGAAGTTTGCCCTCAATATTTTTGAAGAGGAGTTGAAATATCAAAAAGGTCAACGGAAAGAACTCTTGGCTTCTGCAAAAACACTTGATGATAGTATAAAGGAAGATAATAAGACGCTTGAACAGTTAAAACGTGAATCAGAATACTTGGTCGGTAACGAGTTAACTGATAAGCAGATTGATATGGAATCTGTTGAAAAAAGTATTGGAACTAAAGAGAAAGATGGAGCTAAAGCCCGTGAGAATGCTGCTTATGTTCAGACAATCATTGAACAGATTGAAAAAAATATCAAAGCAGTTAAGGATGGTACCTACAAGTTTAATTCACCAGTACGATCAGTAAAACAAGATATTGATGAATAGATGTAGAAAAGAAAGGACTTTATTAACGATTATGACAATTGACGAACAACGCTATTTACTTAACCAGGATTGCCTATTGATGAAATATCAGCGAGGCAATGCTATGAATGAACCCCTTCAAATTTTTAGAGGGAAATGGGCAGACGGTTTAGAACGCCTACATCAAATCATTGATAAAGAAGTTGGTTGGAAGAACTTTCGTAGTTTTGTCTCAAGTAACGTACATCATGACTCTGAAACATCCATTGAGGTAGTTAAGACACACTTAAACCAATGCCGTATTGAATGTACGGACCTTTTGGATATTGATTTTGGAGAGAAAGGTTCTATTTGTATTCAGAGGGATCAAGTGGAGCTTTTGACTGAGAAATTCCGTTATTTCCTTTATTTTGAAAGTAATATTCAACCAATGATGGATATTGACTTCTAGGAGGTACTGGATGAATCAAGAAGAAAATCAACAACAAGAGGGGAACTGGGGACTGCCTCGTGGTCTTTACACGCAGGTAAAGTACTACGGTGTTCCGGTAATGAAAGCCTTCATTATAGTAGGGAGTTTTGTTTTTCCGCTACAATTCAGGGATATATTTTTCCCTAGAGGGCAAGAGTTGAAGTTCCTAATCAATTTACTCTGTACAATGACTTTAACGGTTTATTGGATGATCCCTTCTTCGTCTGGTGGAAATAAGTTCTGGGAATTTATTCATGCACACCGTCGGACAAAGAAACGTTATTATCCAATTGATAAGAACTGTTACCCAGAGTTGAGAGATGATGGCTCGAAAAACCGTCGCTACTTAATGGATAAGGCTGCAGAACGTTTAGGAAGGAAGTATAAATAGATGAAGGAGAGGACTAACCATAATCTTAGTAAGACTCCTTATATTGACAAATACACAACAGACCTTACTGAGAAAATCAGACCCAAGCGTCAAGATTTTGTGGCTTGGGGTAGACAAGATGAAATCAGACAAGTCTTTATCTCACTGAATCGATTAGAAAAAAACTCTCCTGTACTAATTGGTGAAGCTGGTGTAGGTAAAACAGCTATTGTAGAAGGAATTTGTGCGGATATTCTTAACAAGAAAGCCCATGTCCCAACACGTTTCCAAGGTAAGCAGGTTAAGCAACTAGAATTATCTGCTATCCAAGGGAAAGAATTTGACCATACAGGTAAAGAGGTGAACATCATTGCCAAAATGGACGGATTGATTAAAGAGTTTATGGCTCATAAAGATGAGTTTATCCTCTTTATTGATGAAGTGCATACCATTATGGGTACTGGAGTTGAGGGAAGTGCTCTTGACGTCGCTAATAGCTTGAAACCAGCCTTATCTCGTGGGGAAATCTATCTTATTTCAGCCACTACAGCTGATGAGTTTATGATTATCGAACGAGATCCAGCGATGGAACGACGTCTGCAACCAGTTTACGTTGATGAACTGGACAAAGAGGCATCTATTTTGGTCTTGAAAAAACGTCGTCCCAAGTATAAACGAGAACTTGATATTGAGATTCCTACTGATGCCATTAGGGCAGCAGTAGAATTATCTATTCGTTATGTCACGGATAAAATGCTTCCTGATAAAGCTATTGATATTATTGATGAAGCTTCAGCGACTGCAAATATCGATGGGAAATCAGAGATTACCTTAAAAGATATTGCGAGTGTCATTCACCGTAAAAAAGGTATTCCTATGGAAAGTCTACTACGCACGTCCTCAACTCCAGTGGATTTTGCGGAAGGGATGCGTGCTGTTGTTAAGGGGCAAGACCATGTGATTCGAACTATAGCGCGCCTTATGTATAAAGGTATCCAAGGTGGGCAAAACAAGCGAAGACCTTTAGGAACTCTTCTTCTACTTGGAACAACAGGTACAGGTAAAACTGAATTGGCGAAACAAGCAGCAAAACAACTGTTTGGTAGTGAAGAAGCGATGATTCGGCTGGATATGTCAGAATACATGACAGATAATGCCGTTGTTCGTCTTATAGGAAATGACGAGCGAAAAGGTGACTTAACGGAAAAAATTAAGAAGAATCCCTACTCGTTAGTACTATTGGACGAGTTAGAAAAGGCTCATCCAGATGTCTGGGCTTTATATTTGCAAATGCTAGATGACGGGCATTTGACTGATGGACGTGGACGAAAAATCAATTTTAAGAATACGTTCATCATTGCTACATCAAACGTGGGGCATAAGCGAATCAGAGATAAATATATCACCTCTGGTCAGACCTTTACAGAAATGAACAAGACTGACTATAAAGAGTTCATGAAGGACATGAGAGACGAGTTAATCAAGATCTTTAAACGTCCTGAATTTATCAACCGCTGGAAAATTGAAGTTACTAATATCTTGACGAAACAAACCATTGATAAGATTGTCTATTCAAAAATGGCTGTACATGAGAGTAGTTGGTTTGAAGAGCATCATATCCTTATTAATTATGAGGATGTTAAGGATGGTGACCAAACTATCGATGGCAAAAAATACTTTTATGAATATCTTAGTAGTGTCGGTGTTAGTCCAGAAGATGGAGCAAGGCCTTTAGAGAGAACTATTGATGAAGTGTTAACAGATGAAATCTTTGAGCAACTGTATTTCCTTGGGCGAAAGCCAGAAGATTACTTTATGGTTGATGTGTCTTTATCTGGATATGCACCAGGAACATTTGCGTATGGTAACTCAGGTAGAAAGACAGTTCAAGATAGGCGTCAGACTCATATTACTGTCAAACGGATACCTCCAGAGGAGTATGGTAACTACTTGCTTACATCTTAAGGGGTGTCACTAGGTTGTGACTCGTAGATGGACTATTGTAGACTACAGATATTAAAATTTTAAGGAGGCTGTTTTGAAAGAAAACACATTTTTGAACAACGTGAAGACTAAGGCATCAGCACTTGGAATGACTGCTTTGTTGACGTTAAACTCTGTATCGCTTGCTTTTGCGGAGCAAACTGGAGGAAAAGCTACTAACCCAGCTAATGAGGCTACTAATACGCTTAATGATGTTTCAGGTATGTTGCGACTTGTATTCCCAGGGATAGCAATAATATCTGGTTTACTTGCATGTATATTGATGATGATGGGTGACAAGAAACGAACGGAAGCCCTTGACCGACTCTTGTGGATTGCGATCGCACTATGTGTTGGTTCGGCACTTGTTTCAGTTGTTGAATATCTTTGGCAACCCAAATAGGTAGTTAAGAGGTTTACTTTATGGAAAAAGAATTACTTACCATAAAAGGGAATCGCAAGGTATTGTTTCCAGATGCCTTGTTTCTTTATATCGAGTGGAAAGGAAATGCAAATCCTAAAAAGGATGAAGAGTTAGCAGATATTATTGATGACTTAGACACTGAATATTTCCCTAGTAATAAGAAGGAAAGTATTGCTCAAAGTCTACCATTTCTAACTTTTAAACAAGCAGAATTACTTTTTCGAGAAATCAAAAAGCGATATTCTGAGTTTACCTTAAAAGGAATTGCTCTTGCTAGTCAACCGATGGAACAAGATGGTCGTGTGACACGACCAACTACGGGAGTCCCTAGTATTGAAGGACAACCTCAGATTACCCCTTTTGTTATTACGAAAGATTATAAGGAACTCGTTACCCCACTCATCGAAGAAGCACACCGTGATAAACGGTTTGAGAAAACAACTTATGAAGGGATCTCCAACTTTTTCAGTGGTCCAATGGGGTTACTTCCATGTTATGCTGAAAGTCTAGGCTTGTCTCTTGTTGATATGCCACCTTATCCAAAACCAGGAACGATTGAAGGAGAACTTCCAAATCGTCTTATGTCGAATAAGGATAAGCATAAACAGTCAGTCGCTGGAGCTAAGAAACGGAAGGAGAAAACAGGAAGAGTGTATGAAGATGAAGAAGTAGGACCACCAAGTAAGTTGCCATTGATTTTGGCTATTGGCTCTTGTACGTTGTCGGTGTTCTTATTGTTGATGCTAATGGTCTATAATAGTAATTTCACGCGCGTCAAGAAAGAACTTGTGGCCACAACAGATAAAGCTGAGCGTCTTACAATGATACAAGATCATGAACATGAGATTGATGTCATGGCTCGTTATTTCTTGTCATACTATTATTCAGGAGACAAGGATAAGCTTAAGGCTTACTTGGATAATAACGACGCTAAATTTACTAACCCAGAGGTAGCGACTGTTTCTAGCACAATGTTGGAGAAAGTTGAACTCGTTAAGAATGAGAAAGATACCTATGAGGTTACATACGTTGTTGGTACAACGGATGAGGCTCAAAAAACGACTGTTCGTCGTGTCACTTTTAATGTTAAGAAAAAACCATCAGCTACTCAAGGGTGGGTAGTGACATCTGAACCGACAACAACAGCATTTGCAACTCCAACATCTCCTTCTACTGAAACTTCAGCTGAAAACAAGGAGGGGTAACCTATGGGTGCAGAAGCAACAATTGAGATTGAACAAGGGAAGGTCTGGCCATCCCTATCAGATATGATCTCTCAATCGAAAGATTGGCCTAATGAAGTTGGACCTAAAGGTTGGGGAGGTGACAAAGATAAAGAGCTATTATTGGCATCCTTTTATGCACAGTGGGACCAATACCTCCACCCAACAACTGGGGTCTTTATAGCTTTTGGCTTTATTCCCGAGATGCTATCAAAAGGTATCTATAGTTTTAGTTATGCGATTGAGAAAGCTTACCTTAACATGTTTAAGTTATTTGGGATGTTTGACTATATTAGTCAATCTGATAGCTTTATTGGTCAAGTTTATAAGTGGCTTCAAATCGTTGGGATTTCATTATTTGTTCTGGTAACGCTCATTCGTCTTATAATGGCAATGGCAGGAGCACCTTTCAGGTACCGAGAGTTCTTCAATCACATTATTTTGGTTACGTTTTCTGTAACTGCACTTCCGGTGTTTGCATCAAAATTTGGTAGTGCTATAGCAAAGGATACCGTAGGATTAGCCTATTATGACATAACTGGCAGTGGTCAGAGTGTTTCGCTTTCTGTAACCCCATTTAGGGGCAATACGGTTGACCTCGAAATGCTGTATGCAATGGATTTTGATACAGATAAGTTAGGGTATAATGAAGATACTCATTTTATAGCAGGGGATAAAAACTGGAATACCATTTCAGATGGTAATATTTGGTTCACCAATTTTACTGAAACTTATGGCCCAACCAATAAAGCCATGTTGCAGTATTATTCTGGGCGTGAAGGACGAGTATCGTCGCTACCTAAGATGTTAGGAATACGAGAAGACGGTTCGGTTGATTGGTGGCAACAGGTTAAAAATAGTGCTGCGATGTCTAACCCAGTAACAGCCCTTCTTCAAACAAGTAAATTGTTCTTTACTGGTTGGAAAGAGCAAAAAGACTTGAAGGAGGATCAGGCAAATTCACCTTATAATGGTTTCTCTGATGTAATGAGATCCACGCTCAACACCATTCGTTATGCAGATGGTAAGATAGCTTATGCACGAGTCACTACGTCAAAATCAGGTTATTTCCTTGGTTTTGATAATACAGCCTTTTTGCCGACTTACGCTCGCTATAAGGTTGACTGGATAGCACTGATAACTCAGCAAATCATTCTTTTACTCCTTCTCATTGGATTGCTAGTAACCACGGTACGAGTAATTTTCAAAACCCTTATAACAGTGATTATCTCACCCCTAGTTTCTTACGCAGCAGTGGGAAATAGTATGAGAATCTTGGAAGTTTGGCAGGAAGTTATGACAGGAATTGCTGCCATCTGGTTCCAACTACTATTCGTTAAAGTAGCTCAATGGTTCTTAATTACTTATAGCGAAGTGAAACTCAATCTAGGTTCTGGAGCATCTGATGTTGCTAAGAAAACTCTAGGTGGAAGTTTCTATGATGGACTAGATCCATTCCAACATGCCATTGCGACGATTGCGGTTTACCTTGGTGTTTATCTTGCGGTTTCTCAAGGTTCAAAAGTTTTGGAACGCTGGATAGGTATTGATACTAACCTTTCAAGTGGAACTAAGGCTGGAGTTGCTACAATGGCTGTTGGTGCGATGGCTGCTAATAAAATGGGTGGCGGTGCTAGAAACTTCGCTGTTGGTAGGTATAATCCAAATACTGGCAGACGAAATCAAAGTGGATTTAACCGTCTAAGAAATAGTGTTAGTAGTGGAACCAATGTTGGTGTAAAGGGACTTAAGAGTGCCGGTAGCGTGGTAGGGTCGACCACAAACAATATCAGACGAGGAGTCTTAACTGCTGCTGGTGCTACTGCTGGTACAGTCGCTGGTACTTGGAAAGCAATGGCTGATAGGAGAGCTCATGGTCTTAAGTATAGAGAGATTGTTGGTCAGTCAATGAGTGCTGCTGGACGTAATGTGTCTAAAGGAGTCAGAGAGACTGTTAAATCTGGTAAAGAAGTTGTTGGCAATGAATTCAGGAATGCTAGTCAAACAGTTAAGAGAGACTTCTCAAGTAGTTTCGGAGCAGGTTATACAAGTACTAGAGATAATGTTAGAGACAAAATCTTAAATAGTACTGGCGGAGCTGGAAGAATTACTCCAAAGGGAGATACTTCAAGCATTACTCCTCCGACTCAAAGCTTATCAAAGAAGAATAGGTTAGACAGCGACAGTCGATTCCAGAAATTTGATGCTGGAGAAGATGGAGAATTGTGATAACTAGTTTACAAAAAAAGCAAATCGAACTGTGTACTGACCCCAAAAGTTAGATAATTTATTTAAGCAAAGGATTTAGTTCTGCATTGCATAGGGCTAAGTCCTTTGCTACCATTTGTCAAGTATATCAAGGTATTCTAGTTTTACCTTGGAAAAATCTCTAAAGAAAACTCTGTTACCAACCCTTGGATAATTATCGTTTTTCTTCTTGCTCTTTTTTTTCCTCCAATCGGAGTTCTTTCAACTTTTTTAGAATAGCCTTCTTAGCTTTCATGTACTCCTTTTCTGATTAAGATCGCTTAAAGCTTTCCAAAGATAATCTATTTGCACTTTATCTTCATAAGTCAATTTCATAATAAAAACACCCCCAAAATTAGATTTTTTCTGTCTAATTTGGAGGTGTCGTTCAAAAAAAGTTTTTAGAGTGTCTTTTGTTTAAGTGGAAAAAATACTTTTCCGATCATATGTTATTTTGAGGTTGAGTTTTAGGTATTAGAGTTATATATTCTGATGATTTTCCTGATGAAGTAAATGGAGTAGAGAGTGGTTTGTGAATAATTCGGAGGCTTTCAAAATTCTTTCGATATTTCACTAAAAATTTTGAAATACCACGATTATAGCTGATAGTATCATAGCTACACCACCGATATATGCAATCCATTTTTCAGAATGTTTTCCAAGTGCACTTCCAATATTCGATGCAAAATAACTATATAAATAATCGTTGATTAAACCAACAAATAGATATGTCAAACCTAATATTGTAGTTTGTAATAAAAATGGAGAGTTGTGGTTAATGAATTGAGGTAAAAATGAAGCAAAGAAAATAATGTTTTTAGGATTTAAAAATATCAGTAAAAATGCATTTTTAAAGACTTCTCCCTTTTCAGGAGGTGTCATTTTCTCAGTTTTATCTTT
Source organism: Streptococcus sp. 3.1 (assembly GCF_016648915.1). Taxonomy (NCBI): domain Bacteria; kingdom Bacillati; phylum Bacillota; class Bacilli; order Lactobacillales; family Streptococcaceae; genus Streptococcus; species Streptococcus sp. 3.1. The sequence continues at coordinate 10,977 of NZ_JACLQV010000031.1, forward strand.
TACCTTATTAGCACCAAGAAGACTTTTGATTCCTAAATAGATAAGATAAGCGATTCCAAGTAAACGTAAGATTGCGTACAAGGTTTCCGAAGCTTTAAGTATAGCTCCAATCCCAATAAAGGAAAGGATTAGACAAACAAGTCCTCCCCAGAAACTTCCCCAAACTATTTCATAGGCTGTTTTTTTTCCATGAGTCATACTAGTTGTTATAAGATAAGTTACTGTTGGTCCAGGAGGGGAAATAAGTAGAATGCAAGCGAAGGTGTATGATATCCATGTAGATAGTGACATATTATTTTTCCTTTACAACTCTATATTTTATATCATCCTCATTTAAGTTTAGCAATGGGACTGGAAGCTTGGTATGTACAAACTGACTAGGGGTTAATGCTGGCGTCATATTAGATAAAAAACTTAAGAGGTTATTTTTGCTATTAGATGCGTAGACTGTATAAAAATTTCCAGAATTCCAATTTATGACAGCATATTTAAAAAAGTTAGCCAAAATGTTTTTAAATGTATCTATTGTTACAAGACAGTTATTCATATCTGTTAACACATTCTCTTTTTTCAGTCGAATGGCTTTTTGTGAGAAAAATCTATTCTTAAAAAGAGAGTCTTTAATATGTTCTCTTTTTAGAAATTCAGTAATATCTTTATTGGAAAATTTCTCAATAAAACCAATTATACCATCATTTTTAAGTTTTTCTTTTGTAAATTTTATTTGTTTAGCTCTATCTGGACTGTACATCTGAAATGTCGTATCTTCTATTATGACATCAAAACCATTGAAATTAGGAAATAATTCTCTGATATTTTAGTTGTTTATTTTATTGTAAGGAGATAAGATAAATTTGGAATGTAGTGGTTTACCATATCTAAAAAAATTATCCTGATTAGCTTTTGTTGGACTACAAGATAAAGTTTTTATCTTTCCATTACTTAAATTTCCAATTGTTCTAGCCATTGTTCCCTCAGCAGCTCCAAGAACATACAAATATTGCGTCCCCTCTCTTTTTTCCAAGTAATCTTTTAATGCCGAGCCAACGCGACATTCTTCCTCTAATATAAAGGGGATACTTGAGTAGAAATGTTTGTCAAATTGTCCTTGTAATTTTCTATGATTTAAATAAAAGAATAACATTTTTTCGTCATTTTTAAATAAGTTTATATCACCTAGATAAGTATTGTCTGGTTTTCCCAATTCGCCTAACGCAGTCTTTTCAAAAAAATCTGCAAGTGCCCCTATTCTAGGGGTGTTGGTAATATTATCTTCAATATCTTTCATAAATTTTCTCCCATATGTTATAATTATACACAAAAAATAGTGAAGTACAATCAAAAAGATGAAATTTTTAGAAGGTTACAAAATCTACATAGAATTTGAAAAAATTGATCGTAAAATGCGTAATAA
>NZ_JACLQV010000032.1:0-1156 GCF_016648915.1 Streptococcus sp. 3.1
GAAAAAGAGGACTTAGATGTTGTTCTTGAAGAGTTGAAGGAGTTCTAAAATGATGCAGCTTTTAAGTAAGATGATTCTTATGGTCTCGCAAAAGGGATACAAGAGTGATAAAATAGCCTCAATTATTTAAAATGGAATGACTGCGTACTATAAGGTAGGTGACTCAATAGGAAGGATAATTTCTGTTTGAAAATATTCTCCTTGTTCACTTGTGATTATCATACTACCTCCATGTAAATCAACAATTTGGTTAGAAATTTTTAGTCCCATACCACTTCTGCGAACTCCAGAAATATCAAAATTAAATTCCTCAATTTTATTAATATTTTTAAGTCTATCTGTAGAAGTTCCAATTCCATTATCACGTATAATAACTGAAAATTTATTACGGGAAATATAGTTAAGGACAATCTGAATATTACAACCAGAAGGGTTATGCAATACAGAATTATAAATGAGATTGTGAATAACTCTAGACATCAAAGATTTTTCAATGTACATTTTTTTACCCAACAATTTATTATCAGGAATAAACTCAAAATTAAAATCATTCCAAATCTCTTGATTAATAATTTGTATGATTATTTCCTTAAAGAAGGGTATAATGTCTGTTATTTCTTGATTTAATTTTAAATTACTGTTTGTTAGTCTAGCGAATATGTTGAGATCGTTTAGCAAATTTTGAATATAGTGACTCTCAACCAGCGTAGGTTTCAAATTTTTTAATAGGTCATCATTGTCTGTTTTTTCAATAGCTAATGATGTATTAGCCACGATAACTGAGAGTGGGGTTTTGATATCATGAGCTATTCCAGAAATCCAATTCTCTTTGAATTCTTCATTTTTACGTAGTTTTTTGTTAGCAGAGTTAACCGCTAAAGTTAATCTATTTAATTCTTGAACAGAGTTTACCTGTTTGTTTAAACCGACAGGTAATTTACCTATTGCGTTAATAATTGGCTGGATGTTGCGATTTAAGAAAGTAACACTATAAAGGTATAGGAATAGGCAAAATAGGCAGTTAACAAATATGATAACTAAAATTAAAATCGGAAAAATTTGAATTCTTTTTAGATCAAAGAAATTATTTCCGTATCTAATGATACTTTCTTTTGGAAATGCAATTATATAAATATCTTCTTGTTCTTTTTTTATT
>NZ_JACLQV010000032.1:1166-9971 GCF_016648915.1 Streptococcus sp. 3.1
AGTGAATATTGGATAGTCATCTAAATAATAACGTGAAAACTTAATGACATCGGCATAATCAAATTGTGTTTTTATATTTTTAGGTTTTTTGATATTAAACTTTTCATTTCCACTTTTTTGATCAAGAATCATGACCCATAAGTTGTGCTTTTTAATCAGTTTTTTTGCAGTTTGATTAACTTTATATGTTCCATTTGATGGGGTGATGTTCGAAGATACACCTTGTATGATATCTATAGGAGATTGTTGGCTACGGATAAAGTTGGTTGTAGCTACTAATAGAACAAAATCGATTAATATTATGGTAAGAAAGGCGAGAATGAATTTTAATATACCTTTTTTGAAAATATTCATAGAAGACTCCGTAAATTCAGATAACTAACTTATAACCCAGCCCTTTGACTGTAATGAGATGATGTGGTTTTGATGGGGATAATTCTATCTTCTCTCTTATATTACGAATATGTACCATTAAGGATTTTTCATACCCGAAACTATCTATTCCCCAAATAGTATCGCAGATTGCTTCTGTTGACACAATATAGTTTTTATTGGTATATAGTTTTCTTAGAATCTGTATTTCAGTTGGAGTTAGTGATAAATGCTGTTCCTCTTTTTTTACACTAGCATTATTTAAATCAATGATACAAGAAGTTAAAGTTATTAATTCTGATTCTCCTTTATATGCTCTCCTCAGTAAAGCAATTATACGATAGATTAAAGTTTTAGGAAGAAATGGTTTTGTGACAAAGTCATCACCACCTGAATCTAATCCTTTAACTTCATCATCTGGATTATTTTTGGCTGTTAAAAATAAAATTGGTATATCAGAAGTTTCTCTGATGTACTGAGCAAGTAGATAACCTTCTCCATCAGGCAACATTACGTCTAGGATAATGAGGTCTATTTTAGAAATAGAAAAAATATCTATTCCTTCGCTAATACTGTAAGCATTACTAATATTCTTAAAGCCCCTGCTCACCAAAACTTCTTTAATAGATTTACTAAGTGAAACATCATCGTCTACTATTAATATCCGTTTGTTTAATAGCTGCGCTTCGAAATTCATATATGCACCTCTCATAAAATTTGTTTTAATTATACCATAGAGTTATCTATATAGCCGATGAGACAGGTAAAGTCTATATAGATACCCATAGTAATCTAATAAAAACCAATGAAAGTTACTTCAACTTTATTAATTCAAAAGTATAGAAAATATTCTGTTCTATCTTAATGTTATCTTTAAGATGATAAAGTAGAATTACATTGTAAAGAAAGGAGCAATCCTGGCTAAAAGGATTACAAGGTAATTAATGAGATGAATAATATTATTGAATTGAAAAATCTTAAAAAGGTCTATAAAGACACTACTACAGTGGATCTTAAGAAACTGACAGTCAGAGAAGGGGAAATCTATGGTTTTTTAGGTCCCAACGGCGCAGGGAAAACAACTACGATGAAAATGATCTTATCTTTAGTGGAGCCTACTTTAGGAGAGATTTTAGTCAATGGTCAAAATATCAAAGAGAATAAAGATTACTTAAATCAAATTGGATCGATGATTGAGGAACCATCTTATTATCCAAATTTAACGGGATATGAAAACTTATTAGTATTTCAAAAAATGGTAGGTTTTGATGAGGATAATATTTGGCCAACTTTGAAATTAGTTGGATTGGCAGAGGACAAAAATCGTAAGAAATTAGTGAAAGCCTATTCCCTAGGGATGAAGCAACGTTTAGCCTTAGCTTTTGCTTTAGTTAAAAAGCCCCAAATTTTATTATTAGATGAACCGACTAATGGTCTTGATCCAGCAGGGATTCATGAAATTCGTGAGTTGATTGTTAAATTAGCAAAAGAAGAAGGCTTAACAGTCTTTATCTCCAGCCACATCTTATCAGAGATAGAGCAGATTGCTGATCGGGTTGGTATTATAAATCATGGTTGTTTAGTTTATGAAGGAGAGATTCGTGAGATCAAATCAAATACCTGGATTGAGATTGGTGGCGATTTTTCGCAAAATAATATTGTTCAACACTTAGTTGATTTCGGTTCAGTCAGAGTACGGGAAGCATCGGCGAGTGAGGTTAAATTAGACGATATGAGTAACGATCGTCTTGCGGATATTATCACCTATATAACAGACCTTGGCTTTAGAATTTTTCGTGTCACTAGAGAAAGTGAGACATTAGAAGATATTTTTCTGGAACTAACAAAGGAGGTATAAGATGAAAGGTGTGTACATTGAATGGTTAAAAAGTAGACGAACAAAATCTTTTTCAATTGTTACTCTTTTGATGATTGTAGCGACATTGTGGAGTATTGCAATGTTTATGTCTGTTTTTTCGCATCCAGAGTTAAAAAATGTCGGAACTTTATTTAGTAATCAGAATGTGAACCTTCTCATGCTTCCTATTGCTGTTTCTGTATTTGTGAGTCGAATTGTGAGTAATGAACGTGAAGGACAGACCTTTAAATTACAAGCTACAAATGGCTTAGGTTTGATGACTATTTTTAGACATAAATTTTTATTTACAATGGTCTTCTTCTTTGTCATGTCTTTTGCAGAAATTGTAGCTATCTGTTGCTTTGGAAAACAATCTGGTATCTCAATTCCTATGGACATTGTAGGAGTTCAATTTTTAGGACAATTATTATCTATTTTCGCTCTAGTTTCTATCTATTTAACGTTAGCAATGGTTCTAGAAAAACAAGGCGTATTACTGGCTTTAGGATTGCTAGGAGGTTTTTTAGGAATCGTCTTAAATCCAAGAAGTTATGGTTTTGCTAGTTTGCTTAATCCGTTGACCGGAGCAGGCAGTTTAGCGCCTTATAAGTATCACTTTCTTGGGGATGGGGCATATACCTACCTCTTGGATCAACAGTTACCTTGGAAACTAGTATTCTTTATGATTTATTGTTTGATGTTATACGGTTTAGCTAATGTTATTCTGAGAAAGAGAGGAAGTTGAAATGAGATCTTATGTTTTTGCTGAGTGGAAAAAGACTCGCAAATTACAATTGTTCATGATTGGAATGGCATTTTTGATTTTTTCTAGCTTTATAGGTTTAGGAGTTTATTTTGCTAATAGGGCTGTCTTAATTGATAAGACACAATCCCTTGTTTTATGGGGACAATTAACATTTTATAACAGTACACTTCTCTATCCTCCTATGTTAGCCATTATTGTGGGACAGTTACTGATGCCAGAATTTGAGAGAAAAAACATTGAGATGTTAAAAGCTAATCAAGTTTCAATGGATAAATTGTACTTTGGAAAACTATTAAGTGGCTTCTTTCTGATTCTTTCCGTCCAACTTTTTTTACTACTTATTTTTGTTGTAGCTGCCAAAGTTGACGGGATTTCGTTTGACCTCAGTTTAGCAGTTCATATTAAATGGCTTCTGTTATCAGTGGTGGCCTCTTTTCCGATAATGACGCTTCAATCCTTCGTAACCGCAAAGACTCGTAATTTTAGTAAAGCTGTTGGAGTTGCTACAATTGGTAGCATGTTAAACTTTGTGCTGATTTTTATTAATGAGAATCTTACAAAGTTTTTCCCTTATTCTCAACCAATGATTGCCCTACGCAGTCGTTCTTTAACAGATATGTCCTTAATAGATTTGACGATTTTTCTAGTTGTTAATAGTCTATATAGTTTACTTTTCTATAAATTAACAGTGGCAGCTTTGAAGAAAAACGAATAATGTTTTAAAAATATATCCATTGTTTATGTCAGAATAAGGAAATTTCAGTCAAAAATTTGGATACTGTCAATAATTATGTGTAAACACTCAAGTAGAGTTTGAACTGCACCCCAAAAGTATCTGCTGCCTTGGGATTAATTATGGAAAAGTATCACTTAAAAAATCAGCTTGATGAAGCTATCAAAATCTTGTATGACAATAGTTGGCTAAGTCATGATGGAAATGGTAATCAATTTAGAATGCTAAACATCACAAATTTTGTTCAATAATTAATTAATGAAGTAATGAAGGTGTTGACATGAACCAAGTACCTATCACAGAGGATGATTTTGATATTGACTCGCATCATCCTAGAGATAAATAACAATAGTTGCATAATCACATATCAATAATAAAGAGTTGTTCTGAATTTGCTTTATTGTATGCTAAATTTCTGAATAAACTCTAAATGCGTTCGTTTAAACATATATGGAGTACAAACCTATGAAAAAATTATTTTGGATGACACGAAGTCAACGTTTCTCAATCAGAAAATATTCTATCGGAGTAGCTTCTACTGTTCAAGAAACAACTGTTACTCAAGAAGTAGCGCAGGCTACCAAAGGAACGGAAGACAGTTTAAACAATTCTGCTGTATCTGAGGACTCACATGGAAACGTTGAAACAACCAACATTGATTCATCTACAAACACTTCAAATAATGTTACACATGCTAGTATAAAAGCAGAACCTAAAATGTCCTCACCAGAACTGGCTTATTACGATACCGGAGACGGTGTTAATTACGACAAAGTGCTTTTGTCTGATGGTCATTATTGGATTAGTTATATCGCTGCTTCAGGTAACAGACGTTACATTAGCGTAGCATAGGAGAATATGATGAAAAAAACAATTAAAATCGTGACGAGCTTGATATTAGCTGTATTGGTTATCTTACTTGCTTTTGTACTATTAAAAGGTTGTGGTAGTAGTAAAGTAGATAAAAGTGGTTTCTACAGCAAGGACACAAAGACTAGCAAAACGTCCTCCCCTAGCACTAAAAGCAGTAAGAGTTCGACAAAGAACTCTTCAAAGAAATCAAGTAGCACGTCAAGTTCAACGCAAGTAGACACTAGCACCGAGGCTGCAAGTAATGAAGCTAGTGCTGCTTCTAGTGCAACAACTACTACACCAACACAAGCGCAAGCTCAAACACCAACGCAACCAAGTCAAGGGAACAGTGCTAATCAAGCTGGAACCACAACTTCTGAATCTGATCCGAAAACAGGTTATGGTGGTTGGGAAGCCACTTCTGGTACTTTGGAGTTGTTAAAAGATACCCCTGTCTATGCTTCACCTGATAAAAGCAGCGGTGTTGCTTATGTACAACCTCAAACAAACATTGAGTGGGACAAATACATGTACGAAAACGGCGAGTGGTGGTACAGCTTTGTTCAAAAAAATCGTGACCAAGAAGTTCGATTTTACATTGCTTATTCAGATATAGGCTATTGATAGAAAAAGAAAAGATAAAATGGCTCCTTGTCAAATAATCTAAAAAATGTCATAATTGGTTTTATATTAGGAGGTATAAATGGCAGAAAATATAAAAAACTGGGTTAATGTGTGTGTAGTAAAAAACAATAAAATTCTTTTACTTAATAGACAACATGATGATTTTCCTGGATGGATTCCTCCAGGTGGGAAAGTAGAGTTTCCTGAAAGTTTTTTTGAAGCTGCTATTCGAGAATTAAAAGAGGAGACTGGTCTAACTGCTTTAAATTTAAAATTAAAAGGTATTTCTGGATTTACCAATACTATTGGTAACGAAAGGTTCGTATACTACGATTTTTTGTGTACAAATTTTTCTGGAGATATTCGTGCTTCTAGAGAAGGAGAACCTAAATGGTGGAATTTAGAAGATATTGAAGAAATACCTATGCAAGAAGAAATTAAAAATAGGTTGCCCCTTTACTTACGTGAAGGAAGTTTTGAAAGTATTAATTACTGGGATGAGTCAAAAAAATGTATTAGCCATAATAAAACAATTTTGTTTGATTAAACTTTTTTGATTTGTATCAATAAATATTCTACATCTAGCTGCTCAGCTAGGAGTTATTAGTACAAATTGAATAAACTATTCGCTACTATATCTCCTATCTTAAATTCATTTATTACTTAAAATTTTGGCTCTATAATTTCTGTAGTGGGTAAAACCACTGTAGGAATTATGGAGTCTATGTTTTTGTAGAAAAAAAGGCTCCTTGTCAACTGTAGTGGGTGATGAAAAGCTAACATCTAGAGAGGACCATATAGGTCTTCTCTTTTTGCATGTTCAGAATGATGAAAATTCGTTGACTTATGGCAACGCTTTATATCAACTTTTTTTAAAAATATTTTTTTTTTGCAAATAAAAAACTAGGGCGAGGGCCCTAGTTGTAAAGGAGGTTTGTTCACATCTGGGTTTACAGGAGATTATGATGTGAACGGGATTGATTAGGAGTCTCTATTTCTATTAGGAGGATTAGAGACAGAAAGGATTAGTTTTTGAGTGTAGTTTCATCGAACTACAAGAAGATTATATCAATTTATGAGATAGGATACAATGGACTTAGGGGGTGTCACCCCCCCTATAATTAGAGATCGACTGACTTATGGTATAGTAGTATGTTTTATTGTGTGCCATCCTATAATTAGACTAATAATTAATATAAACAATAGTTTAGGAGTGACAGAAGCAGAGATGAATGAAATGAAACAGGACAATGTCATACTATGATATATGAGATACTAGGTCTATATGGCAAATTAGCCAGGGAATGACTTTTATTATCTATGGTATAATAGGATAAACTTGGAGTTGTAGAGGTGAGTATTTGGAAGAAAATAGACCTGATTTTAGAGATATAAAATCGTTTGAAGAATTTAACAGATACTACTGGTATCGAGAAGAGCTTTCACAAATTTGTAAGTACCTTGGATTAGAATACAGATGTACAAAAAAAGAATTAAATCATATTATAGAACAATATTTTAAGGGAAATAGAGTAGAAAAATTTTTGAGGAAAAGAAACAAAAATCAAACCGAAATAATAACCCTAAATACATCATTACTTGAATGTGGGTTTTCCTTTAATCAGAAATTTCGTGATTATTTTTCAGCTGTAACAGGTGTTAATCCGTTTAAATTTAATGCTGATATGGCAACAGCTTGGCGAAAAGTAAAACGGGACAACAACATAAATTTTACAATCCAAGATATGATTAAAATATACTATGGAGAGTCAGACTACGCCAAGTATGATAATTCAGCTTGCCAATGGAATCAATTTCTAAAAGACTTTTGTGCGGATGAATTTAGCAATCATTACTCCAACAAGTTAAAAGTTGCGGCTATCCTTTGGAAAGAAGTTAGAGATTCAAAAAATAAAAAAATTTATTCACGGGGACTTCTAAAAGAATATAGCTACAAAATAGAGGAGTACTGTAAGTAAACAACTTCAAGTTTGTCGAACGGAATATAAAGTATTAAAGACGATAGAAATAAAAAATCTATCAAAAGATTATTTGAAATGTACGAAGAAAAGAAACAAAAGAATGAATGACTATGGTATCTTTTTGGTAGCTAAACAGACAAAATATCTTGTTTTTTACCCACTACAAATATTATAGAGCCGTTAAATCAAGCTTTTTTCGTTTCTACTGAAACGTAATGACCCACTATTTAACCTCTATCATTTTTTATTTTGGTGAAGCCTAACTTAGTTTCTACTGAATAATCTTTTTCGGTCATAATAAAACACTCCTGTTCATAGTTTTACTAGATCTCAACAGGAGTGTTATTTTTGCGTCTCAATTTATGTGTTCAGTGTCTATCTACTTTTCTAGTAACCAATCTATGATATTTTTCTTCTCAATACCATTGTAATTTGCTGTTGGCTGAATCGTATCCATTGTTAATAGATATTTTGGGAATTGATCTTTAATGGCTTCTAGTGGTCTAAGTTCTCTGTCTAGTGTTTCTGGAGCAAGTGTTGTTTCACTGACCTGATAATAAACGTAGTGACCAACATCAGTTACAGCAACAAAATCAACCTCATACTTATCTAAATTACCAACATATACTTGTGAATATCTACGTCTCAATTCTAAATATACAATATTTTCCAAGATATGACCAATGTCTTCTTTGTGGTCTGGTAATAAGAGATGCCGTAAACCTAAATCAACGGGATAATATTTTTCTAAGCGTTGCAATAATGCTCTACCTTTTACATCAAAACGTGGAACGGAATAAAAAAGTAAACTATCTGTCAAAGTTGTCAAATAATTTTCCAAAGTATTATGGGATATGGAAACATTTTGACTGACTAGGGTATTGCGAATCTTATTTGTTGATATTAAGCTACCTGTACTACTGAGAAGGGTTCGGACAATGCGCTCAATAATAGTAGGATTTGGATTTCCCAATCTAGTTACAATATCGTTTAACAGTATTGAGTTATATATTCCTCTGAGATAGTCAATTTTTTCAGCGTAAGATGATGTTTGCAATAAGTAAGGGAAAGCACTAAATAGATAATTGTTAAAAATTTTTGTTGTATTCAGATTATCTGAGAGAGATTGACCTGATAGGTATTCTTCAAATGACAAAGGAAGAACCTCTATCTCAACATAACGCCCAGTCAAGTTTGTTGCTAATTGGCTACTCATAAAGTAGGCATTAGATCCAGTCAAATAGAGGTCTACATTTGGTAAGATGAATAGACTATCTGCTACCAGTTCAAATTTTTCAACATGTTGAATTTCATCTAAAAAGATATAGTATGTTTTCTCTTCAACTAACCGCTCTTTTATATAAGTAAATAATGTTTGAAAATGTCGCAGTTCATAGTAACTCAAATCTTCGAAATTGATGGATATAATCTGCTCCTTGTCTACCCCAGTTGCTAGTAATTCCTCTTTATAGAGTTGAAAAAGTACAGATTTACCAGCTCGCCTAACTCCGCTCACAACTTTGATGATTTGTCGGTCACGATGTCTTCTTAAAAAGTCTAAATAATGTGGTCTTTTAATATAGTTCATAATAGTTACCTCAAAGACAGTATAATATAA
>NZ_JACLQV010000033.1:0-9669 GCF_016648915.1 Streptococcus sp. 3.1
ATATTTTACTATAAATTTGGAGTTTATTTATCTCATTATTATAAGATACAATTTTATTTTCTTACTCTATCAAGAGTTTTTCTTTATATTTCTGATAAAAACTTCTATCAGTATTTAATAATTCTACAAACTTTTCCAATTCCTTAACAAATCCTTCATACTTAGATACTGTCAATAATTATATGTAAACACTCAATCAGAGTTAAGGAGTGTTAATCAAATAAGCTTTCAAGTGTGTCAAAACATTGGCCAAACCATTTATAGATTGTTGAATTTGCTTGAAATTATAACCTTCAAACAAAGTAACTAAACAACGTTCCAGAGCCTCCTCGTTTGGAAAAAGATCCTTCTTTTTAGTTTGACGGTTGATTTCTTTCTTAAGAGACTCAATGAGGTTTGTCGAATAAATGCTGTGCCAAATCTGGTAGGGAAACTGATAGAAAGGTAAAAGTTTATCCGAATTCTCCAGACTTTCCATTACTTTCCTATACTTTGGTTTCCATTTGGCGATAAAGTCCTCTAAAGCTTGTACTACCATTTCTATATTTTCAGCACGATAAATCGTTTTAAATTGCTCCAGAATAACCGCTCAATCAAATCATTTCACCTTACTAGCCAGATTTCGACTAGTATGAATTAAGTGACATTGTTTTTGGCTAATGGGTAAGCCTGACTGATAATCTACTCCAACCCCTTAAATCCATCAGTCACTACAAGAGAAACCTGTTGGATTCCTTGGTTTTGAAGCTTGTCTAACAGGGCGGACCAAGAAGCATTGTTTTCATTTGGAGCGATTTCATATCCAAGAACAACCTTCTATCCCTATGGTGTAATGCCAAGTACGATATGAATACATTCTTTACTAACGGTTCCACGTCTTAATGGAAGATAGGTTCCGTCAAGAAACAAGACAGTTAATTAGGTTCTAAGCCTCAGCGACATTTTCCTGAGTTGTTTTTGAGATGTTAGAAATTGTGGCAGAACTAAAAAGGCCGACAATTCTACTTGAAGCAGATCGTTCATAACTGTTTCAAGAGAAAAACGGAAAAATTCATCGATATCTCGTTTTTGAGCTAGGAAGTTAAGTAGTTCAGTGGTAAATTGAGTTATAGAAGTAGATCTCTTTCTAGTAATGTGTTGCAACTCTACTATAAACGGATTTATTGCTTTTTGTGTTTACACAACTTATCTTACACTACCTCTCTAAGTTCTGCAGTTTTTGATTCTATCATATAACTATATTTCAAAAATCTCCTTTATATACATAATTATATTTATGTTTTACCTACCCTGTTTATCACTAACCGTTAGGTCAATTAAATAAAGATAACATGGTGAAAACTTACTGTTAATGCCGAATAAATGGAAGTTGAAATGAAGATGGTATAGCGTATCTTTCGTTTCAAACGTATGTTTGATATCCCCTTGAGGCTTGCCTGGAGCAGTTCCTTCTCTATAATAACGAGGAGCAATTACTTTCTCACATTCCATATTAGTGACCTCAACAATCGACCTATACTCTGGCTTAATAGCATTATTATTAACCATTGTCATTTGAGCATTAGTGTCATAGCCCGTCAATTCAATATCATGAATAAGTGAATGTTCATTATCTGAGTTAGTTTCAGTAGATTTCTTCAAACCAATATAATCCACATCGATAACATTCTTGAATAGATAACATTTAAATAAGCTAGAACTTAATTTCGAACCTACAACATAAAGAATGAGACTAATAACTGATAGTTCTAAAATATAAGTCACTTCGGCTTCTGTAACCTGTGTTGGCCTCAACAAAAGAACACACAAGGTTATCATCTCAATGAAACTAATTAAGATGGTATAAACCAACAATTCCCTACCATCTCTGTATTTTTGAATAACCCTAAACGTGAATGATGCTAGATAAATGCCTTCGATAACACTAATAAATAATAATGCTTGTTGACCTAGCATTGTCTTAAAAAGGATATTCAAGAAGAGTGTTCCCATAATTAAAAAGAACCATAAGAAAGCTTTTCGCAAACACCAGTCTAGGCACAATGCAGTAAATAATGACATGCTTTTTGGCTTAATTTTTGTTTTCATTTTTTCTCCTATTCAAATTTATTCTTTAGATGGTGCTCCACCTTTTTGTGTCTTAGGATCAATCACCATACCAACTTGTGGTTGGGTATCTCCTAAAATAATTGATGCTGGACTCAAGAAATCACCATACTGGAAGACTTTTGTTTTCCGACGTTCAAAGTGAATATGTGGTCCAGTAGCTGCACCCGTTTGTCCAACATATCCGATAAGTTGGCCTTTTTTGACCTTATCCCCTTTCTTAACAAGAGTAACATCACGCATATGTCCATAATATATAATAGTGCCATCTGGAAGAGTGTGCATCACGTGGTTACCGTCGATATTCATCGCCTCTTCATTGACCTCTACTACTTCACCGTCTGTTACGGCATAAATTGGAGAGCCTTCTGGTGCTGCAAGGTCCATTCCTGTGTGTCCTGAACCTGCATTTGGACCACCAGCATTAGCTGATGCACCGAAAAGTTGGGTAATGGTATAAGGGACATCAAGTGGTTGACCTGTATCGGTGCTAAGATTACTACTATCGCTATCACCACACGTATCTGCATCTACTTCTTCCTTGTCATCATCCTTATCCTTCTTGTCTTTTGACTCTTTTGGACGATAGACATAGACTTTTCCGTAGTCCATAGTAATACGGTCTCGATATTGACCATAATTATTCTCAGCAATCCCGTCGGTTGATGGAGAACATTGGATAATATTCTCCCTATCCTCAACTAGCATGGTCTGTCCTTTATCTCCAGAACTACTACCTTTCGTACCCCAGATAATGACATCCCCTTTTTCACGGTTTTGAACATCATCTTTGGACGACCAGGCACCCTCATACACTAACTCATAACCATTGTCTTTCAACCAATCGTGTTCTGAATCGGTATCTACTGGAGAACCAGATTCTTTAGCACCACCGTCAACAAGGGCATAGTATAAAGCAGATGAATGGTCATAGCTATCTGGTCCAGTACGAGCATCACGAGAATACTTGACCTTCCCTAGCTTATCCTTATACCACTTGATAGCCTTATCAGTATCAATAGACTTTTTGTCTTTATCACTGTCTTTTTTGCTATCCTTGTTGCTAGAGTAACTTGATGAACTGCTTGAACTGCTATCGTTATCATTGTCTTCGTTGTCGCTATCTTCTTCATCGTCGTCACCGTCATCATCATCTGAACTTTGACTACTTGACGAGGAGTTATTGGAAGAAGTTCCACCACCACCAAACGCCTTTTGGAACTTGGCATCATCGTACTTATATTTACTTGCTTCGAAGGCTTCCGCAAACTTCCTTGCATCCGCCTTCTTTTGCTCTGGTCTGACATAAGCCATATTACCTCGTTCGTAGGCATTCCATGCCATAGCAGTTTCATCGATATTGGTTTGTTTAGCAAACTCCTGGAATGACCAGTTATGGCCAGATTCGTCATAGGCTGGGTTCCAGTCACCTTTTGAGATTGCATCAATAACAAAGGCAACCATCTTATCAGCATCTTCCCAGTCTGGACTATTTAAAGGTGCATATTTCGTGAAGGGGTCAAACTGGAAGATTCCACCACCACCAAGTGTGTTAGACGTACCACCTGTCGTTGGAACAGCTCCCTTAGAAATGGAGTCATTGATACCACCACCATAATGTCCTTGGGCACGTCCAATGATGTCATAGCCCCCTTCAGAGTTTGCCCAACCAACAGGACCTGCAGCAGATTCCCCAGACAGTCCGGCATTCACTAAGGCCATGAAGACTTTGTGGGCATTTTCATAGGCTTTTGTCCCCTTCGTAAAGGGATCAGAATCGCTTGCAGATGATGAGTCAGTTTTAGTAGAAGTCGATTGAGGCTTAGAGCCATCATCATCTTCTTCATCATCGTCTTCTTCATCGCCATCTTTTTGGTAGGTTACACATTGGGCGTTAGTCTTGCCACCTTTCCCACCGGAAGTACTAATCGTCCCCATTAAACCAGTGATAATTGCAATTAAGATAACCGCAAAAGTTAAAATAGTTCCTATAATAATGGTTGTCTTCACTCCAAAAATCGTCAGTAGAACTCGAGCAGCTTTATCACCTATTCGTTTCAAATATCTTAGTCACCCCCTTAATGAAGTAGTGCGGTTAGCCAGTACCAACCAAATACAAGTAATAGTCCTAGGGCAAGAAAGATACTTTGTTTAATGAATTTTCGATTTCGTTTTTGTTGTTGCTTACGCATCCAAAATGAATCTTCATCTGAGTAATAGTCTTTGTGACGTTCCACTTGCAAATTATAATAGTCTGTCACATCCTCCTTGACACTGGATAACCTTTCTTTCCCACGCGCAATGAGACCTTGTTTTTTCTCTTGTTCACGTGAGATACTGTCTTCACCAAAACCGTCATAGTAGGTATCGTAAAACGCTGAATAATCTACTTGCTCATCGAGGCTTTCCGGATAGACTTGATCTAGATAACCATTAAGAGAATCTAGTTCTAGTTCACGTTGAATATACTGACCATCTCGTTTAAAACGATAAGATACCATATATTAAAACCTCCTTAAGCCAATAATTGGCATTTTTTGTGGAGCAATATAGAGTTTATCTGTGACAGTTACCTTAGAAAAAGGTACACCTTTAATTCTGAAAGTACGGTGTAACTCTTTAACAACGAGACCAGCTTTATAATCTTTTTCTGTCACTTCTTCCTTAAAGAGTTCTTCGTAAGCTGACACCTGAATCAAGTCTAGAAGACGATAAGCAGATTGATAAGCATAATAGTTGCTTCGATTAGCCAATCTCTTTTCAAAAAGAGGTGAAAATTCCTTTGAGAAGAATGATACGATCTTAACAGCACGTTTTCTATGGTTATATTCTAGTTTGGCCATAACCCATGCAAGCCCCCAAGTCACTAGCGTGATAAAGCCCCAGGTGTTCATCAAACAGATTGGTAGAAGACTAAACATAAGGATACGCTTTGCTTTCTTGATACGTTCACGTCTCTTACCAGTAAGTAGCTGATAAATGGCTACAATCAAGGCACAAAACACATACGGTGTATAGGCAATAGCCATAAAATGAACACCGTAGGCGAACAAAAGTGTCTGATAGAGCATGAGGTAGCTATAGAAACCAACCAAACCAAGAACTAAACTAATAATAAAGGAAACGATCCTAAAGAAACGTAGTGTCTTAATGTCATAAGCAATATTGTTAACCCATAGTGACAGTTGCATTAGTGTGGTCATTGATTAATTTTCCTCCTCTAGTGCTTCTTCTGTTTTAAATATTCTCGACTCAAATCGAGCTGGTTCTTGGTAGATAATCATGGCTGAGTACTCATCCACTTGCTGACTTCCAAATAAGCCACATAAACTACTTAAGAGATGTGTTTTTCGCATCTGATAAGTAATATCAACAACACGACAGGTCTTTTTGTAAGCCAAGATCTCTAAGTAATCATTTACAATTCTCTCCAAATCATGTGGATTATCCTCTGTCAGAATTTTAGTTTGTAGTTGGAATGCCTCATCAGAATATGGTTGCTGTAGGTTCATTGTATTTCCCCCTTTCACCATTTCTATGGTAAGAATGCATAGCGAACATGTTCATCATACGGATACTTCCCATAAGAACTATTATCCGCTAGCTGATGATTGAAGACTAAGTTCTTGACAGATGCAATATTTAAGAAGAAATCACCATCTCTTAAATATTTAAGTGACGAAAGCTCACTCTCGGTCATTTCCCCTTGTAAAGCATCTGCCAGACGAGGGATAGTCAAATCACCTAATTGAGAAAAGACACGATACGTCATCATAGAGAAAATCGCGCGTGTCGCTAAAACGTAATCTACTGCGTCCGTAGAGTTTGCATTCAAGAGGATGTTATCTAATGAACTCATTTCCATAATAAATGCAGAATAGTTACTACTTACATTCTCAATCAAATCCTTTAGAAAGTTAAGAGACTCTGAATAACGATAATTGAAGAGCTTATGTGCTCCGTTAATGGTAATAATGCTATGAGGTCGCTGGCTCTTATCTCCCCCGATAATCCCTCTACGGAAATACTCAGATACCCTTCTTCCATTTGCTACAGCGTATGATGAAATGATAGATAACACTTGGTAAAGCTGAATATTAAGAAGTTCAGTATCTTGAATCCCAGAGAGGTCAAAGGTCACAACTTGTTCATTTGAGAAATCTTCAAACTGTGAGGTCGCATTTAAGAAGCGATAATCCCCCAAGAGACCAGAGAAAGCATTATAGAGACGGTCATAACTTGCAGCATCAATTTCATTCCTCTCTGCGATTTTGTCCTCTTTAAGCTTGTTTAAGCGTTCTACCCAATGAGATAGCGTTGGATAATCTTCAGGAATGACATTCGTAATCGTTAAGTCTTCTTGGTCCATCACTTCTGCATTACGATTCCACAGACTACGGTCTTCATAGAAGTCGTTTAAAGCAGACGACAAATTATTGAGGTCAGAATTCTTTAACCCTGGATCAAGAATTTGAGCCAAAGCACGTAGTTTATTACGGTGGGCATAGAAAGATTGGACCTGGTCTGTTGTTTCTCCATCTGCAGAGGAAGCCGTTGCAATAATCTGCATGAGGTTAATATGATTTCGATTATTTGTCCCAGACATCTTGACATATCGACCACCTTGCATTTCCGTAAGTTCTTTTAATTTCCCAGTAAGGTCAATGTTAAAAATTGTATGTCCTTTAGCAAAATAGGTGTCAATCAAGTTACCTAACAGTTTCATTTTTCCGTTTCCTGCTCCGGCAATCAGCATTGATGGAATCTTACGTTCCCTATCTTCATGCAAAAGGTCAAAGTTCACCACACCACCGGTACGTGTTTCTCCCAAGTAAACACCATAGGTGTCCATTAAGTTTGTATGGTTAAAAGGATAGCCAGCACCTAAATCCCAGACGGATGCAGCTTGCCCTTTTCGACGTAGTGGGGTATCTTCCAATCGAGAAGCTGGAATAAAAGCTGTATGATATTCGACGTCTTGCATGCCATCTGAAGAAGAAATTGAATACTGATTCAACTGTTGCTTGAGATCAGCTTCTCGTTCTACCAGTTCATTCAATGTGTTTGCCGCTAACAAAAAGCGAGTGTGAATTTTTTTAGATGGAACATTATTATCAAGTTTTTCGCGATAGCCTAATAAAGAACCAATACGCTTCTTATCATCTGCATCTTGTGCAGCCTTTGTATTTTGCGTTGCTAACATATTCGAAATAGCTTTTGAAGCTAAGTCAGACATTTCATTATTTAAAGTATGTTCTAAGGACATAAAACTGATTACATTATCAACGAGCATTAAATCACTCATCCAGAAGTCCGGTAAACCATGTTCTGGATATCTGTCATATGGAACATGAGCAATCTTATAATAACCATTTGCTTGTCTCCAATATCTATCATCATATTTAAAATCTGGAATATCACTTTGAATCCTACTAATAAGATTAAGGTCATAACCCTCTCGAATATATTTCTTGATTTTTCGTGAACTTAAATCCATGTAAACTCCTTCTAGTACTGGTTAGGGGAACCATTAAGTGAATCATTAAAGTTGTAATATTGCGTCAACAACTCTTCCTTTTTTTCGACGGATACAACTTTAGGGGCAAAGCCGTGGCTCGAAGCAATCGTTAAGGTGGTACGGGTATTGGAATCTATTTCAGCCAAAGTGTCTCCAAACACCCAGATAAAGAACTCGATATTTTGTTGGTTGATTGCAACGACTTGTTGTACGAGATATTTTGTTTTCAAAATATCTTCTCGTTGTCTAAGTTGATAAATTAGTCTCTCTTTACTTGAGATTGTGTCAAAATCATCGCCATCATTGATAATCAATTCTGGAGCATTCTGCTCTTGTTTGACTTCATCCAGCAGACGTAGGAATTCGTTAGATTGGCTTGAGACGTCTGTTGGCAATTTTGTTGTCTGAAGCATCATGTCAAAAGTAGTACCAGACAGAAAAAGAGTGAAACCTACCTTAACAGCTGCTTGTTCTTCATTAGACATCGCTTGAATATCTTGCCCAAACACCTCAAAAATCTGCACATAACCTGAATAGCCATTAGCTAATCGTATCGGTTGATTAGGATAGCCATATAGAATAGACTTCACGTCAGAAATCGCAACAGTGTCTAAGAAATCTCTACGTTTTTTCTTATTAAGCGGAACATACACAAACTCTTCTCCAGCACGTTCGCCAAGATCTATACTTTCAAATTGTGTTTGCTTTTCCTTCTTCTTCGCTTGTTTTCTTTTCCGTTCCTCTTCTTTTTTTCGTTTCCTAATCTCTTTTTTTGTCAATACTGGTTCTTCAATTAAACCTGGCATATCATTTCCTCCATAAACATTATTCTTCCCTATTCTATAAAACAGTATGGGACGTTCGTAACCCAGTGACACCCATTAGCTACTCATACTTCTCCATGTTTGTGACTATTTACTCCTATTTAGGGCTCTCTAACCTTGTCTAGCTACTTAAATCTTGTTACAATCAAATCAATACAATCGCAATAATCTTTTTTAGGAGGGTTTTAGGATGCTAGACTTGTTACAAGAATTTTATTTTTCACTCTATATCAGCACATGGACATCTTTTAAATGGCTACTACTTTCGGTTCTTATTGCCATTGGCTGTTGCCTTGCCACTTTTTTGTTCGAATTCAAAGGCAAAACTGCACAACTGATTTGGTTGAAATTCTCAATGAGTTTAACTGCTATATTTGCCTTATTTTGTTTATTCATGACACTACATGGTATCATTCGTTCAATAGGCCTCTTTTTAGGAGCTATCTCTAGTTTCTTTTATCCAATGTTTGGCTTATTGCTTATCGGGGGGATTTTGCTATTCATCATCAGTCTTTTCAATCCATTGTTCTTATTCTTCATGGCAAAGAAATAATGAGAGTAAACCTATTCAGCCGATGCTATTATGTTAAGAAAATAAAAAACAAACCACCTTTTAAAAAGTAGTTTGTCTATAATCTAAGAGAGGTAGTCCAAGACTGCCTCTCTTTTTTATATTGGCCAGCCTCCAAACCGCGAGGAAGAAAGTAGCTAGTCAAATAAAACTTTATATTAAATGTCCTATGTAACACATATATTTTTTTAAATCGTAACTGTCATTACTTTTTTAAAAAAGTTATTGAAATTGATTCAAATTTTCATCATTAAAAGTAAATCTATGAAAATATATGTTAAAATCATACTATAAAATCCAAGGATATAATATGAGGTATAAAATATTTTTTGATGAATCTTTGAAAATTGATTGCAAGTCAGAATACTCCTACTATAGGCCTTAGCTATTGAGGAAAATGAGCTATCTAGTATCGAAAGAGAAATCGAACAAATATTAGTCTACTTAAAGAGCCCATCTGAATTACATTTTGTAAATTATAAGCCTTCTAAACTTCAGAAGTTTTTCAGGTCCTAGAATTTTTCTTTCTTGTACTAATATCAAATTTAACATCTACCGTTTAAATAACAAACACTATTTCCAATTCGGAAATAAGTTGGGCTTCTCTGAAAAAGATTTAAGAAATCCATATATGTCTATTATACACATCT
>NZ_JACLQV010000034.1:0-2388 GCF_016648915.1 Streptococcus sp. 3.1
AGTCCAGACAACGGCATGATGGAATCCTTCTTTGGCATTCTTAAGTCTGAGATGTTTTATGGTTATGAGAAGACGTTTAAGTCAATTGAGCATTTGGAACAAGCTATTGTAGACTATATTAATTATTACAACAACAAACGCATTAAGATAAAACTAAAAGGACTTAGTCCTGTGCAATACAGAACTAAATCCTTTGCTTAAATTATTTGTCTAACTTTTTGGGGTCAGTACAAATCTAGGGGGTTATCTTTAAAAGATGTAGCAAATGACAACCTTTCAAAATCTCAGTTATCAAGGTTTGAAAATGGACAAAATGATCTTACATTAAATAAGTTCATTATGGCACTAAATGCCATAAATGTTTCTATTAATGAATTTATGTATGCCGTGAATGACTTTCATAATGATGAACTCACAGAACTTCTAGATATTATTAGGACCTGCACCATCAAAAATGATATTAAAGGCTTAAAAAACTTACTGTTTGATTATAGTAAAGGGGATAAAGATAGTGATAAATTCCATGAACTAAATACTATTTTGATAAAAATCCGCCTACAAGTCCTATCGGAAGAAAAACAAGTTTTTGAGGGAGATTTAGAAAAGTTAATTGATTATTTGTTTAGCGACGAATATTGGGGAGTCTATGAATTAAGATTATTTCTTAATTCAATTGATATTCTAGAACATAAGTTTTTTGTAACTTTATCGAGAGAAATGATCAGACGTTCCGACTATTATAAAGAAATAAAGGCGAATAGAAGTCTAATCAATCATATGACACTGAACGCTTATATTATTTGTATCGATAGAGGTTATTTAACAGATGCAGCTTACTTTGGAAAACAACTTGAATCTTTCTTCTTTGAAGAATCTGAAATGTATGAAAGAGTAGTATATAATTATGCTCATAATTACTATCTATATAAAAAGTTTGGCAGTGACCAAGCCATTGTTGAAATGAAAAAGTGTATAGAGTTTATGAAGGCAGTGGGAAGTGTTAATATTGCTAGTCATTATAGTTTGCATCTAGATAGAATTTTAAAAAATAGACAGTTGCATAAACGGGAATAAATTATATGTTATAAATATAATGTTATATTTATATTGATAAGTTATCAATTATAGGCATATTCTTTTCTAAAACCAAAATAAAAGGAGTTTTCTTCGGGTATAGTTATATTATCATCTATTTATTTTATTTGTTATGAGGTAGGATTATCAGCTATAGGTGTTGTCCTATTAACTATTAATGTTTTGATACAATTTATAGAAAGAAGGCTAAAAAATGAAATTACGATTTAGAATTTTGATTGGGATCTGCTTTTTAATTGGTGCGTTGGTATTTATGGCTCAAAAAGAGCTGTTATATGCGTTAGCATTTCTTTTAGTCGGAGGATTTTATATATATAAAGGAGTGGACTAATGGTTCATTTGGTTTTAGAAGTAAAAGGACTCAACGTTTGGTTTAAGAAGGATAGACCTATTATTAGTAACCTTGATCTTGTTATTCCGAACAATACTATTATTGGTCTGGTAGGAAAAAATGGTTCAGGAAAAACAACCTTGATAAAATCTCTGAGTAGTGTGTTTGATAAGAGGAACTATCAAGTGACTTCAATCAGCTTAAATGGTGAAAGTAAACCATTGGACAGTAATGTTTATAAGCTGAATACCTATACTGTTTTCACCGAAAATAACAGTTTTTTAAATTGGAACTTTAGTCAGTATTTTAATTTTATCTGTCGATTATTTCATGTTAAAAGAGATGATGACTTATATGATTATTTAGTCAAGGGCTTTAATTTTGGAAAATTTTTACAGACTAGCATAGGTAATTTGTCGACTGGAAATAAGAAAAAAGTCTTTTTGATAACAGGTTTCTATTTAAAACGCCCATTATTAATCTTGGATGAACCTTTTGATGGATTAGATTTTGACTCTACTGAATTTTTATATAAAGTTCTCGTTCAATATAAAAGCTATGGCTCAATATTAATGACCTCTCATATAGCAGAAAGCATTTCTAGAGTTTGTGATGAAGCCTATTTTCTTGAGGATGGACATTTAAAATTGTTACAATCAGATTTAGATGATTGGTTAAATGAGGTCAGTAGTCAAAGGAGGGAATAGATGCTTTTAGCTATTTTTAGAGATATCTTTTCAAAAAATAGATTGTACTTGTTTCTGTTTTCTCTTAGCATATTACTGTATTATAAATATGTGAGAGTTGAGTTCTCTACAAATTTTAGAATTCTGATGTTGAGTACATTTATCGTAACAGCACTATCAACCTTTCAGTTACTCTACTCATATTTTTTAACTGATAGAATGGAAGGCTATTTTCAACTACCTATATCCATAAACCTGACTCTTATAAACATCTGA
>NZ_JACLQV010000034.1:2398-6922 GCF_016648915.1 Streptococcus sp. 3.1
ATATCCAAAAACTACTTTAAAATTACTTTTATATTTGTTACGTTTATTCTGAATTTTTTTGAAAGAATCTTGTTTCTAATTTTATTTTTAAATGTGACTATTGGCTACTTTCAATTTATAAAATTAATACTTTTTTCATTGCTAGTGATACTTAGTGTATTCTATGTGTTTATCAAGTTGAACACAAAATTAAATGTACTAAGTTTGCTTTTGATTATTGGTATGGTAGGAATAGATGGCTCTATATTATTACTAAATAATATATTCTATATGTTAGTAGGTTCTATCATTGTAGGGTATTTAATACTGAGAAATAAAGAACTTATTTATATCGTAAAAAATGAAAGTTCTCCAGTTTTTAATAAGAGACGTCATAATTATTTTATGATTTCCTTGATGCAAGAAAAATATTTTTTTATAAATTCAATTTTTACCCTATTATTTATTTTATTAATTATTTTTCAGGATTACCCGGAACAACTAAAAACAATAACTTTACTTACTATTGTTTCTGTAAATACTCCATTAACAACTCTATTCTCAGCAGACAAAGATTTGATAGTTCATGTAAAGTCGCTACCTCAAAGTACTTTATTTTTCTTAATGTATTTTAGAGTATTACTTTCGTATTACCTAATCACTAATTTATTAGTAGCCTTCACATTAAAACTTTTTGTATTGAAGAGTATGAGAATAGACTTCTTATTATTGGCCATTGGGTTAGCTATAATAGAGGCTATTATGTACCTTATGATTGAGATTTATTTTCCATTACAGAATTGGAATCTGAAAAGAGAATTATGGAAGCATCCAAGAAAATATATCGTACCAGCTATAATTTTCTTTATTGGTTGGATAACAATGTACTTAATGATTTGAGAAATACGTCTGATCCATATATTCTACTGTTGAACAACACAGGAACAGCTTTATATTTTTTAAGGTCAGCTGTAACTAAGTCCGACTTACCTTCTCATAGCTTTCAATAAAATTTGGGTTAGCAGTTTCCAATTGTTACTTTAGGGGTATATTGATTAATCCATATGGATAAGATTTATAAAAAGTTTGTTGAGAAAGTAAAACTAAAAAAACTAGGGAGATACCCTAGTTAGTAGTAGGCACTCACATAAAATTTTTATGTGACGAATAATGTGAGTATAAAGCCTCTATGTATAGAAGTTAATTAGAGACTAAGGGAAGATTGAATTATTATTGTATAGTGTGTAAGCCTACAATTGTGATTATATCAAGATGATTAAAAATTTGCAATATTTTTCAATGATCTATATTTCCCTAAATAGAGTCTGTTTACATGTTTTATAATGACTATAATAATCTTTTATAGTTATTGATACTTGTAGTATGTTAACTAAAAACACTTATGAAAAACAGCTCCTTTTGTAATGGAAGGGCTCAGGCTTTTATAGATGGATTCTATTATATGGCTTTGATATATTTTAGTTTAAAACATACCAGATGAGGTGTTATTTTCGTATACCCTTTTATGGCTCAATAAGTTTTGAAAATAATGCTGCAACCTCAGAATAGCACTGTCTTGTCTCATTTATTCTTAAAGACTTAATAAACTTGGTATATGGTAAACAGAGCCAAATAAAAGGGTGGAAGCATCCACCCTTTTGAGCATAGACCGCAGTACTACACCCCTATTCGATATTGTAAATTATAACAAAAACATATAAGCAAATCAAGGCTTTTGATTTTATAAAATATTCTCCAACTGTTCAAGTTTTTGAATAGAGTTAGCTCCCACTATTTTGTCAAATGTTGATTTAGGGACAGACTGATATAGTGTATCCTTAATTTTCCTAAAGTTTGATATATATATCTTTAATTCACGCTTACTATAACCCTGTAACCGCATCATATATAAAAGTAAGATAATATAGTCAATTATAGTGTCAAAACTAATAGTAATTTGAAGTTTTCCATTAAGAAAAGTTTTGAGCTTTTTAGGTGGTGTTTCCTTATTGAAATTCGCATCGTAAACAGGGGCATTATGCATTGTAGCATTTCTTAGTCCTGTTAAGGCGAAAACAATTTGTTCCAATAACCGTCCATCAGCGTTCAAGCCTGAGTGGGTTAAACCAATGATATCACAAAGTTCTAGTCGATCCTTTTTATTTAATGCACTTAAAAAATGGCCATACTGCCCGAATGAAATGGCCTCAAAAAAGCCCCATAAAGGGATAGGCCGACTATTGTGAATAAAATGGCTTAAAGAATCATTTTTTCCATAGTAATAAGCTATAGTTTCATCTATATTTTGTCTAAGATCTAATCTTTCTTTTAAACGTTGGCGATATTTTTTATAATCATTTATTTTATGATAATCTTTGTAACCATTTAGTCGGTCTCTAAAAATAGCTTCAATATCAGGGTTGGAATTTGTTACGAGATAATCAATTGTTCTATTTTTTAGACCAGTTTCAACCTGTGTAATCAATGGATAAATTAGAGCTTTTACAGCTGTATCAAACTTATGAATTGCTTTTATCTGATCGAAATTTGTAAAATTTTGCTTTGATGATACATTCTTTATGAATCTAAATCGTTTGTAGCCATGATAATACCCCATGTTTAAAAGGTCTGTTTTGTGCTTTGAACCTTTGATTAGTATATTATGTTTATCACGGATATGTTTCATTAAACCATTTGTAGATTTTCCTTTTTCCATGTTCTCTCCCTGTAACTGACTACAATCTTATTATACGTTTCATTATACTAGACTGTCTTCATTTATCAAGTTCTTTATAGATACCTATAAAAACATTGTTGTTAGCATATGATTTCATGGACATGTTTTGGTTAGAGTATTATCTAACCAAAGGAGGTTTTCAAGCATCACGAAACGGTCTATAAATGGATTAAACTATATGGTAAGTATAGGCGATCCGATCTTGAAAAACTTTCACTCCACGATCTGAAACACTTTAAGATGGTTTAAGCATTCATTCAAACAAAGAAGAGCTCATTTTACACTCAAATAAAGTAAGTCAATACTACAAGCGATTGCTATGGGCAAGCATTCAAAATCTGGTAGAAAAGAAAGTAGTTTTGGCAGCATTTGAGGTTGTGCAAACCATTCTAGGCTTCGGTAGTTTTACTATCGCTCTAATAGGTTTATGCTACAAACTCTTTAAAAATGACGACAAAAATAATCCGTCCCCACTTTTGGCGAAGTAAGACGGATTATTTTCGTTTAAAACTAGCCACCGTTTTTTAAACGGATTTACATGGAAGTTGAATGACTGCACAACTTCCTTTTTTTGAACAACATTTTATCAAAATAACTGATTTAAGTCAATTTACGTTTCTTCTTAATTATTTTGAGATTCATATTCCTTAAGAAAAATAGCTGAAAGTTAAGTTAAGATATATTTTGAAACTATTGAGATTTTAGCAGAAAGAAAGTATAATGAAGTTACTTTCTTTTATTTCTGTAAGTTATGTACTACAGAAAACGGCAACTCCATTGGGGTTGCCGTTTTATCTTGTATTCACTATTATTGGATTATAAGGTTTTACTTATACTTCTTTACTATTTAAAGACCAATCTTACATTAGGACAACTTTACCAAAGATAGTGCAGCTATTCTCCTTGGTAAGAGTGATAGCGGACTCATCAGTATTTAGCGAGTTAAGAATAATGTCACCATTTTCACTATTTTTACCTACCTTCATTACGCAGTACCGACTATCTAACCGTACAATAGCGATATCACCTGTTCGGAGGATAGAGTTCTTCATAACAAATATCACTTCATCATCGAAAAAAATAGGTTCCATGGAATTACCGACAATCTTAAGTGCTATATCATGTACTGGAATAGGCACAGGGTAGTCAAGACAGTCAACTGGGACTTCTGATAATTCAAAGCCTTGTGCATCGACTCTAGCATAAATACTGACCCTTTTTGTTGGTCGTTCCTTGTTAATGCCTATTTGTTTTTTAAGGTCGTTTTCTTTGATTTCTTTAGAGATGTGCTGATTATCTAATCGATTTTCTATGAAATCAACAGTCGCGTCTTGGTTTCCTTCGTCAAGTTCCTTAAACATTTCCTCTACTTGCTCTTGCTTATTGTCGTTAATTGGTGGGTAAGCGTACTTGCTTGGTGAGTCCGATAATCCTAGTAAGTAGTCTGACGTCACCCCAAATAATCCAACTAACTTCACAAGATCTTTAAATGTAGGGGCATTACTTCCGTTTTCCCACTTTCCAACTGTTTGTTGTGTTTTCCCTATTTTGGCACTAAATTCCTTTTTAGTCCAACCTCTAGCTTGTCGGAGTTTAATTAATCGGTCAGTAAACATTTCCCCCATTAAATTATTACTATCCTTACACTCTTTCATGTATTATCCCTATAACATCTTCCTAAAAAAATTATAATTTATTATAATCAAAATTATTATAGCAGTTTTAGAAACAATAAACAAATGTAGAAATAACAGTATTCAAAAGACTTTATAGACTGCATAAAATAGCTATATAAGACTGTATCATAC
>NZ_JACLQV010000035.1:0-6230 GCF_016648915.1 Streptococcus sp. 3.1
ATGGGACTTTTTGTGTACACTTAAAAAGCTCTATAATCTCTACAGTGGTTTTACCCACTACAGAAATTATAGAGCCTCTTTTTCATAATCTCCTAAAATCCAGGGCATAGGTCCTGGATTTTTTTGTTTTTTAAGTTACAAGGACTGCAAAAATTGTGAATTTTACCTTGTTAGACACTTTTAAATGTAATCGTTTTCTTATTTTTGTCTAAATTTCTTATATTTTCTTGAAAGTCTCTAAAATAGCGCTATAATAGGACTTAGGAAATGGAGGAAAAATTATGAAAGTACATTCTAATTTTACCGGACAAAAGTCCACAAAACGTCTGATTGCATTCTCATGTGCAACTGCTCTTGCAAGTTTTGCCTTTATCGCAAGACCTGCCCTCGCTGAGGAAGCTAAAGCTGACAACACATCAAACCTTGATGCAACTACTGCTACCACAACCAATGTGGAAACCACAGCAGACCTCGTAGAAACTAAAGTTGTCGAAGCTCCTGCTACTACCGAAAAGGCAGCCAGCACTGAAAGCACTACAAATGTCTCAGAACAAGCCACAACTTCTGCTGCAAGCTCTGAAACTGCCAGTGAAACAGCTTCAATAACTGCAAGTGAAAGTCAATCACCTGCAGAATCAGCCTCAGGCCAAACACGCGAAACTGTAACTACAGACCGAGCTGCCAGTGAGACAGCAACAGCTAACAAAACTTCAAACGGTGAAACAAATGTCACCGGTGGTCAATACTACAGTGATAAGAATGGCTACTGGCATTACAAAGATGCTAGTGGTAAAGACCTGACTGGACCACAAACTATTGATGGCGTTAAGGTCTACTTCACTCCAGGCGGTGTTCAGGTTAAAGGGAACTTTGGCTGGGACAATCACTATTATGACAAAAACTCTGGTGCTCTTGTTACTAATAAATTCGTTAAAGAATATGGTAGAACCTATTACGTTGATGAAAATGGTAATAAAGTAATCGGACCCAAAGAAATTAATGGAGCATGGAATTATTTTGATAAACACGGGGAACTAATTACAAACAATTTTGCTCCTGATGACCGTTATTATGACAAGGACGGTAAGCAAGTGGATTTCGGAACAAACCGCTATTTCGAATTAAACGGGGAATGGTACTATGCTGGAAATGATGATGCTATTTTAAAGGGACCACAAACCATTGATGGCGTTAAGGTTTACTTCTATCAAAATGGTATTCAAGTTAAAGGGTATTTTGTTAAAGATGATACTGACAATACTGAACACTATTACGATAAAGATTCGGGTGCATTAATTACTAATAACTACGTTATTGCCTACGATAACTATACCCGCCAAAA
Organism: Streptococcus sp. 3.1; assembly: GCF_016648915.1. Taxonomy (NCBI): domain Bacteria; kingdom Bacillati; phylum Bacillota; class Bacilli; order Lactobacillales; family Streptococcaceae; genus Streptococcus; species Streptococcus sp. 3.1. Next base: position 1,343 of record NZ_JACLQV010000035.1, read on the forward strand.
TGAACGTTACTATGTGGATAATCAGGGTTCTCGTGTAAGAGGTTCTAAAATAATAGATGGTAAACAAGTCTACTTTGAATTTAACGGAAAACAAGTCTTCGACAATTTTGGTGACGATGGCTACTTCTATGATCAGGATGGTAACCGAGTTGACCTAGGTACCAACCGTTATGTTCAAATCAAAGGTAACTGGTACTATGTGGGTAAGGATGGTGCTATTCTCAAATATGCACAAACTATTGATGGTGCTCACGTCTACTTTGGCTACAACGGTATCCAAGTTAAGGGAGACTTTGACTATAAAATGCAGTTTCACGATAAAGACTCTGGAAATCTAGTTACTAATCGTTTCGTAACAGTTAAAGACAAAACCTACTTTATTGGAGCCGATAGCAAAGCCATCAAAGGGGCAACAGTCATTGACAACATTGAATACTTCTTTGATGAGAAAACTGGAGCCCAAGTCAAAGGAAATTTCGCAACTAACGATAAATATTATGATGGAATCACTGGTGCTCTCGTAACCAATAGTTATGTCCAAGTCGACAAAGACTGGTACTACGTAGGTAATGACGGTAAACGGCTTAAAGGTTCTCAAACCATTAACAATATTCCTGTATACTTTGATTCTTATAGTGGTAAGCAAGCTAAAGGTGTCTTTAGTAATGATGGATACTTCTATGACAAAGATTCTGGGGCCAAAGTAGATTTAGGAACAAACCGCTACGTCCAGGTTAATGATAATTGGTACTACGTCAATGATGAGGGTAAAATTCTCAAGGGCGAACAAACTATTGACGCGGTAAAAGTTCATTTTGATCCATATGACGGTATACAGACTAAAGGCGGCTTCATTGATTCGAATGGACGACTAATAAACAAAAAAAAATACAATGCATACAATAAACCTAGTAAGTTCTACGATAAAGATTCCGGCGCTCTTGTAAAAGGTCAATACTTCAGCCATGATGGTAAATGGTACTATGCAGATGTGGAAGGAAATATCCTTAAAGGCTCACAAACCATTGATGGGGTACACGTTTATTTTGATGATTATGGAGTTCAAGCTAAAGGTATTATCGCTGATGGCTATTTCTATGATAAAGATTCTGGAGTTCGCCAAGATGTTCCTCGTGATCAATTTGTTAAGGTAGGAGATAAGTTGTACTACTTTGATAGCAAAGGTCAAAAAGGAAATAAAACCATTGATGGTAAGGATTATTACATACTAAATAATGGTGAAATTCTTCGAGATTCTTTCGAAATCTATGGGTCCTTTCCTTATCACGATAAAGAAACAGGGGCTGCTGTAAATAAAACTGGATTCCTTCAAGTTGGTAAGGACTGGTACTATATTGATGCTAATGGTACTAAGGCAAGGGGACTTAAAGAAATTGATGGTAAGCTTTATTTCTTCTCTAACAATCCAATGAACAAATACGAAACGCACGAACAAGTTCGTGGACAATTAGCTAGACCTTACTTTTATATTTCCTTCCCAAATAGAGCAGAAGACAACCCAACTTACTACTTCGACGCTGAAACAGGTGCTGCGGTAACCAATCAATTCGTCAATTGGAAGGACAACTGGTACTACTTCGGTAAGGATGGTAAGGCCCTCCTCTTTGATCAAGTCATCAATGGTCAACACCTCTACTTTGATTATGAAGGTAAGCAAGTGAAGGGCAATTTCGTTACAGACTACAAGGGAACTCGTTACTATGATGAAAACTCTGGTGAGCTCGTCACCAACCAAACACGTACCATCAATGGTGTGACTTATCACTTTGATGAAAATGGACGTGCGAAGCAATTTTAGAGAATGTAGGAAAGTAGACTAATTTTTTCTCAAAATATATCTATACTAAAGGAAGTTGATTTATTTCAACTTCCTTTTAAAAATCCAAGAAAATAATTTTTGTCTACTTTAAGCAAACTTTAGGATTTGATTTATATACTATAACTATCCTAAAACTTTTCTTTTTCATAATCTCCTAAATTCAGGGCTCAGGTCCTGGATTTTTTTGTTTTTTATGAATCTTGGATTTAGTAAGAACTGGCAACATCTCACTTAATATTCAAAGAAAAGCATACTTTTCTTTTTTGTCTACTCCTTTTCACATTATAAGAAAGCCTTTTCATTTTAATCTTGAAAAGGCTTTCTTATTGTCTTATAATATAAATTAAAAGGGGGTATTTATTATGGAAAAAAATGATAAGGCCAAAAAACACGCATCTAAAAAGTATCTGATTGCGTTTTCATGTGCATCTGCTCTTGCTAGTTTTGCACTTATTGCAGGAGCTGCTTTTGCGGATGAAGTAACTGCTAGTGAAACACTCAAGAATGACACGACAGCAAGTGTTACTGCCAATCTTGAAACAACAGCAGATTTAGTTGAAACAAAGGGAATTGAGGCAACTGCTTCTGCTGAAAGTTCAACAGTTGCTCCAGAGTTAGCAAGTTCGGAAAACGCTAGAGAAAGGGCTTCAGCAAGCACTAATGAAAGTCAATCACCTACTGAAACAGCCAACGTTGAAGCACACACAGCTTCAACAAGAGACAGTACCACTAGTGAAACAACTGCGACAACTCCTGTTATCAATGAGGACTTAAACGTTACAGGCGGTCAATATTACAGCGACCAAAACGGCAAATGGCATTACAGAGATGCCAATGGTAAGGATCTGACTGGACCACAAACCATAGATGGGGTTCAAGTCTATTTCGATAAAGAAAATGGCATTCAAGCTAAAGGCGTTTTTGCTAAAGACCCTAATGATGCTAAAAAACTAAATTTCTATGATAAAGATTCTGGTGCTCTTCTCAAAAATCAATTTATCGTGGCCTACAGCAACGATACGAAACAATATGAACGTTACTATCTAGATGAAGATGGAAATCCTGTGTATGGTGAGTATCGAATTAATCGTCGATCATCCTACTTTGACGATAAATTTGGGACTCAAATCATTGATCGCTTTGCTCCTAATGGACACTTTTACGATCAGGATGGTGTTTTCGTTAATTTAGGAACCAATCGTTTTGTTGAAATCAAAGGAAAATGGTACTATCTCAATGATAGAGGACAAATTATAAAGGGCAGCCATATCATTAATGGGGCTCAGCTCTATTTCGATGAAAATGGTGTTCAAATTAAAGGGAATTTTGACAAGGATAACCGCTATTATGATGAACACACTGGTAAGCTAGTAAGCAACCGATTCGTAACAGTCAACGATAAGAGCTACTTCGTTGGCGCAAAAGGTGTAGCCATGAAGGGTGCTACTCGTATTGATGGTAAAGAGTACTACTTCGATAAAAAGACCGGTGCCCAAGTGAAAGGTGGCTTCGGAGGTAATGGTAAATACTACGATGCCTCAACTGGTGCACTTGTAACCAACCGTTATGTCAATATAGATAAATATTGGTACTATGTGGATGCTGAGGGCAAACCATTAAAAGGTTCACAAACCATAAATAATGTCCCTGTCTACTTTGATTCTTATTATGGCCGACAAGTTAAAGGCGATTTTGGAGACGACGGTTACTACTATGATAAAGACTCTGGTGCGAGAATCACACTTGAAAAGAATCGTTTCCATAATATTAATAACCAGTGGTATTATGTCGGTTCAAATGGCAAAATCCTTAAAGGTGACCATGTCATCAATGGTGTTCAGGTACATTTTGATAGAATATTTGGAACACAAGCTAAAGATGGCTTTGTAGATAAAGATGGTATTAATGTTCTCTATGATAGCTTTGTTGTCTTTGGTATCCCAGTTAAGTATTATGACAAGAATACTGGTGAACTTGTTAAGGGGCGTTACTTTACAACTCGAGGTAAGTGGTTCTATGCAGATAAGCAAGGCAATATTCTAAAAGGTGCTCATACCATTGATGGTGTCCCTGTCTACTTTGACGACCACCTCGGAACACAATTCAAAAACGAAGTTAAAAATGGCCACTACTATGATAAGGATACCGGTGAACAGAAGGAAGTCCCACGGAACCAATTTGTTCGTGCTGATAATGGGCTCTTCTATTATGATAAAGATGGTAAACCACTTTCTGGTTCTCATACCATTAATGGTGTAATCTATTCGTTCTATGAAAATGGACAAGCCCGTCAAGGAACTTTTGGGCCTTCCGGTTCAGGACCTTTCTACGATGAGGTTACTGGAGCAGCAGTCAGAGAAAAAGGATTCCATCAAGTAGGTGGCGATTGGTACTATACTGATGAAAATGGTAATAAACTTCTCGGTCTTCAAGAAATCGATGGGAAACTCTATTATCTCGATAATACAGAGTCTACAAGCTTAGTTACTGGTTATCTCGCAAAAGATAAAGTGCTTAGTCCTGAGCAAAAAGAGTCTACTAGATATCCTCGGACATCTAGTAGTACTATCATCGAACCTAAAATCCACAGTTACTACTACTTCGATGCTGAAACAGGTGCTGCGGTAACTAACCAATTCGTTAATTGGAAGGGCAACTGGTACTACTTCGGTAAGGATGGTAAGGCCCTCCTCTTTGATCAAGTCATCAATGGTCAACACCTCTACTTCGATTATGAAGGTAAACAAGTGAAGGGCGATTTCGTTACAGACTACAAGGGAACTCGTTACTACGATGACAACTCTGGTGAGCTCGTCACCAACCAAACTCGTACCATCAATGGTGTGACTTATCATTTTGATGAAAATGGACGTGTGAAGCAATTGTAAAATAAGTCCGCAAATCGACTAAAATTATTCTCATTCGTCATACAGATAAACGACAAACAAAAAGTCCAAATCAAACTATTGATTTGAACTGCACCCCAAAAGTTAGACAGAAAAAATCTAACTTTTGGGGTGTTTTTATTATGAAATTGACTTATGAAGA
>NZ_JACLQV010000036.1:0-5511 GCF_016648915.1 Streptococcus sp. 3.1
CATGTTGAGGCGGTAAGTTTGCTAGTCAAGGAGTAAAACGACGAAGATTAGCATTTACTTCCGCCCATGCGATAGCTGTCCGTGATTGACAAGTGCTAGCACGCAGACAGAACGGAGATAGCGAACCGCTGAGTGTGTCGCTCTGCTCGTAAAAGCTTAGAAACCTTTGAACGAAAGGGATAATGAAAGCCTTGATTGCAAGGCTTTTTGCTTTATGGTGGGTAAGTATCAGAGTGAGAAAATTTTTGGAATGAGTAGAAGTGATAGCTAGAAATTATCAGTTTCTATTTCCATTTACCCTGTGGGTACGTGTTTGTTTCCATTGACAAGGAGTTTGTGGGAATAGAAATGTACCCACCTTGTTTGAATCAAGTGAAGTGTAGTTGAAGGAAATCTGTTGAAAGCAATACTTCATTTTACCGAATAAGTAATAATTTAGGCAACTTCAAATCGATTAAAAAAAACTATTTTAAAGGTTAAGAGTAGACAAAAATTGTCCACTCTTTTTTGCAAACTCAATTTATCAATAAATGAAATGAGGGAATGTAAAATGAAATATTTTGAGGTTGAGTTAGAAAATCCTGATGAATTTTTAAAACTACAAACAGAAGATTTTGTGAAAGCTAATCGCTTGCTACTAAGGAAGATAATCCAGAGCGTTACAGTCTATGAAGAAAACTTCGTCATATCCTTTAAATCTGGCATCGAATTGGAAGTATGAGTCTCATTCCATAACTTTTATATTGAACATATCATCTTGTTGTGTTATACTATAAATTGATATAAACAAAGATGTAGGAGGAACCGAAACTATGACAGCCTCAATGCGTTTAAGATAAGCTGGCAATAAAAAAAGCAGAATCTATACCCGATGATAGGCTTTTTTGTTGTGCTTATTTATACGATATTGAGCATTCATTAGTTACGGTGAGGATATTGGTTATTTAACTATACCTTTATTTAACTATGTCTTTAATATGAATGTTTCCAAATTGTATGTATGCAGACCAAAAGCCACATTGTGGGGTTTGGCCTGCATTTTTTATTGCCTAGAATGCTATTCAAAATAGAAATTCAAGCAAAATAATATGCAGGAGATAATATAAATGGAAAAATACAACAATTGGAAACGAAAATTTTATGCAATATGGGCAGGGCAAGCAGTATCATTAATCACTAGTGCCATCCTGCAAATGGCGATTATTTTTTACCTTACAGAAAAAACAGGATCTGCGATGGTCTTGTCTATGGCTTCATTAGTAGGTTTTTTACCCTATGCGATTTTGGGACCTGCCATTGGTGTGCTAGTGGATCGTCATGATAGGAAGAAGATAATGATTGGTGCCGATTTAATTATCGCAGCAGCTGGTGCAGTGCTTGCTATTGTTGCATTCTGTATGGAGCTACCTGTCTGGATGATTATGATAGTATTGTTTATCCGTAGCATTGGAACAGCTTTTCATACCCCAGCACTCAATGCGGTTACACCACTTTTAGTACCAGAAGAACAGCTAACGAAATGCGCAGGCTATAGTCAGTCTTTGCAGTCTATAAGCTATATTGTTAGTCCGGCAGTTGCAGCACTCTTATACTCCGTTTGGGATTTAAATGCTATTATTGCCATCGACGTATTGGGTGCTGTGATTGCATCTATTACGGTAGCAATTGTACGTATACCTAAGCTGGGTAATCAAGTGCAAAGTTTAGAACCAAATTTCATAAGGGAGATGAAAGAAGGAGTTGTGGTTCTGAGACAAAACAAAGGATTGTTTGCCTTATTACTCTTAGGAACACTATATACTTTTGTTTATATGCCAATCAATGCACTATTTCCTTTAATAAGCATGGAACACTTTAATGGAACGCCTGTGCATATTTCTATTACGGAAATTTCCTTTGCATTTGGGATGCTAGCAGGAGGCTTATTATTAGGAAGATTAGGGGGCTTCGAAAAGCATGTATTACTAATAACAAGTTCATTTTTTATAATGGGGACCAGTTTAGCCGTTTCGGGAATACTTCCTCCAAATGGATTTGTAATATTCGTAGTTTGCTGTGCAATAATGGGGCTTTCGGTGCCATTTTATAGCGGTGTGCAAACAGCTCTTTTTCAGGAGAAAATTAAGCCTGAATATTTAGGACGTGTATTTTCTTTGATCGGAAGTATCATGTCACTTGCTATGCCAATTGGGTTAATTCTTTCTGGATTCTTTGCTGATAAAATCGGTGTAAATCATTGGTTTTTACTATCAGGTATTTTAATTATTGGCATTGCTATAGTTTGCCAAATGATAACTGAGGTTAGAAAATTAGATTTAAAATAAACAATATTGGAGGAATATTTATGTATCTTATTTTCATGTAACTCTTCCTGCTAAAATCGCAGGGTTTTCCCTGCATACAAGCAAATGAAAGCATGCGATTATAGACAGGAGGAAATGTTATGGAATTAATATTAAAAGCAAAAGACATTCGTGTGGAATTCAAAGGACGCGATGTTTTAGATATAAATGAATTAGAAGTATATGATTATGACCGTATTGGTTTAGTAGGAGCAAATGGTGCTGGAAAAAGCACTTTACTCAGGGTACTTTTAGGAGAATTAACTCCCCCAGGATGTAAAATGAATCGTCTGGGTGAACTTGCCTATATTCCCCAGTTGGACGAAGTAACTCTGCAGGAGGAAAAAGATTTTGCACTTGTAGGCAAGCTAGGTGTTGAGCAATTAAATATACAGACTATGAGCGGTGGTGAAGAAACAAGGCTTAAAATAGCACAGGCCTTATCGGCACAGGTTCATGGTATTTTAGCGGATGAACCTACGAGCCATTTAGACCGTGAAGGAATTGATTTTCTAATAGGACAGCTAAAATATTTTACAGGTGCACTGTTAGTTATTAGCCATGACCGCTATTTTCTTGATGAAATAGTAGATAAAATATGGGAACTGAAAGATGGCAAAATCACTGAGTATTGGGGAAACTATTCTGATTATCTTCGTCAGAAAGAGGAAGAACGTAAGAGCCAAGCTGCAGAATACGAACAATTTATTGCGGAACGTGCCCGATTGGAAAGGGCTGCGGAGGAAAAGCGAAAACAGGCTCGTAAAATAGAACAGAAGGCAAAAGGTTCTTCAAAGAAAAAAAGTACTGAAGACGGAGGGCGTTTAGCTCATCAAAAATCAATAGGAAGTAAGGAAAAAAAGATGTATAATGCTGCTAAAACCCTAGAGCACAGGATTGCGGCCTTAGGAAAAGTAGAAGCTCCGGAAGGCATTCGCAGAATTCGTTTCAGGCAAAGTAAAGCATTGGAGCTCCATAATCCATACCCTATAGTCGGTGCAGAAATTAATAAAGTATTTGGGGATAAGGCTCTGTTTGAAAATGCATCTTTTCAAATTCCGTTAGGAGCAAAAGTGGCGTTAACTGGTGGTAATGGAATCGGAAAAACAACTTTAATCCAAATGATCTTAAACCATGAAGAAGGAATTTCTATTTCGCCTAAGGCAAAAATAGGTTACTTTGCACAGAATGGTTACAAGTACAACAGTAATCAGAATGTTATGGAGTTTATGCAGAAGGATTGTGACTACAATATATCAGAAATTCGTTCAGTGCTAGCATCTATGGGGTTCAAACAGAACGATATTGGAAAAAGTTTATCTGTTTTAAGCGGTGGAGAAATTATAAAATTGTTGCTTGCTAAAATGCTCATGGGTAGATATAACATCCTAATAATGGATGAACCCAGTAACTTCCTTGACATACCAAGTTTAGAGGCTTTGGAAATACTAATGAAGGAGTACACCGGAACTATCGTGTTTATCACCCACGATAAACGATTACTCGAAAATGTAGCAGATGTAGTTTATGAAATTAGAGATAAGAAAATAAATCTGAAACATTAAATTTAAGGTAGTCGCTGGTCAGTATAGTCTGTTCTGGTTGGCGACTCCATTGTTAAAGAGTATAAAGACTTTAGATTTTATGAATATTAAAAATAGGAACAGTCAATTGAACTGCTCCTATTTTTCTGCTAAATATATTGTAGTTTTCTTATATGTATAATGATAGATTAGCGGATTCTCATCTACGGTACTTACTTCAAATATGAAGAAGTGATCGCGGTTATCTCTGGACTTTTCCTTATTGAGGACAAAGTAATTCTTACGTGAAGTCGCCATTGTTTTTAGGATATCATCAGTTAGGAAGGTCAATGGAATATTCATGTTAGAGTAGCGGTAGAAGTCACGTTCAAAATCTTGGTAGCTCTCGCTATAATAGTCCATTTGTAGGTGATTACGCTGAAACTCAAGCTGATTCATAGAGCACCTCCTCGACAAGTTCAATACTAATAATGTCTTTTAATTTCAAATTGATGTGACCTGTTGTAGTTTTTATCAAAATGAAATCTTTGGTCAGACTTGGTATTGTTCCAGTGTAGGAAACACGCTTGTTTTTTTCAATCACTTGAATGCGTGTGCGTAGCTGCCCGGCGTATACTTGACTGAGGAGTAATAATTTCTTCTCTAGTGATAAGTCAGACATGTACGTTACTTTGTTTGTATCATCAGAGAGTGCTGATGCATGTTCAGATAGGAAAAAGCCCATCCATTTTTGCATCTTTGTATCCTGGTACTCTCTTGCTGATTGAAATGGTAAATATGAACGGTCAATCATATCAAATCCTTTCTATGCAGAGGCAAGGGTATTTTTATCAAATTGAATCGTAAAACCTTGAATTCCCCCACCTGTGTAACATTCTTTAAAGCGATTGATTACCTCAGTATAGATTATCACAGATGAGCTTGTTGGCTTAATGCTAAATGTAAATTCCAATGGTAATCGGTTTTCAGATTTAGCATGTACTAGTCGTATCGATATTTCAGTTGTTTTGAGTTTTCTCTGACGAAGTTTTGAAGTTGCTGTTTCAACGATTCCATGTAAAAATCTTTCAAGCATTTCAATATCATTACATCCTTTGCTACGGATTTCTGAAAATTGTACTGTATTTTTTTCTTGTTTCATTTTAATCCCTCCAATCCACCCGCGGAATGACCACCGATAAGTTTACTGCGTTCAATATTTCTGGAACCTTCAGTTAGGACGGTTCCTTTTTGTATGGCTAAAAAACCAAACTGTTCTCTGACAACATCAATAGCTGTCTGAAGTCTATTATCTTTTTCAATTTGTTCTACATCATCAAAGAGTGATAGTAGAGTATAGCTTTCATCTACGAAGCCACTATAAGATACACCAATTTGTCTCACTGCACCAGAGGTGTATTTTTTCGGAATAATACAAGTACATGACTCACCATTGTTTTGGGGAGATTTGCGGGTTCAATTTTATTCTGAGCATTTATAGATTTTTTCATCTCAGTCCTAGAATAGCCAATATGAATAGAAACGACAGTAGTCAATACTAGGGCTACTGTTCCGTTCCACAGTATCATTTAAAAATCATTTTCACACCCTTTCGTCTATTAGTATAGAAGAAAGCTCTCAGCACA
>NZ_JACLQV010000037.1:0-5229 GCF_016648915.1 Streptococcus sp. 3.1
GTCTTACAATAATATTGAAGAAAGAATTATTGCAAGACAATAATTGAGGTGTTTAACATGAAAAAAATATTAAAAATAACAAGTCATCTCTTGTCTCTAATGAGGTATCCTGTTTGGGGAATAAATTTCCTGTTATTTTTAGGAATAGTAGGAGTTTTATTTGGGGGACAGAGAAGTCATTGGATGTTTACATTTGACTATGGTGATTCCATTATTAATGTTCCAATAATTTTTCCATTAGTTATTCTTATATTGTTAATTATAATTCTTGTTTTTATTATCCAGTTATTAAAAATTTGGAGTAAGTTGTTATTTGGTTTCAGTAAGGGGCAATTTTTTAGTGTTGAGAATCTTAAAAAATTAAAAAGATCAATGATATTTCTAGTTTTGGTGACTGCTATTCAATTATTGATTAATCTAATATTCAACTATTTAAGTGTAGAAAATGTTAGTGAAGTATTTGATTTTTCGTTGAAAAATTACGTGGTACATTCTGTATTCATATTATTTAACGCTATATTGATTATCGTATTGGAAAAAGGAAAAAATATTCAAAAAGAAAATGAGGACTTTATTTAATGTAATGGATAAGATACAAATAAATTTAGAAAAGTTAATTAAAGAAAAGAATCTTACATCTAAAGAAGTTGCAAAAAGAATAAATATCACAGAGGCAAATCTATCAATTTTGAAAACGGGAAAAGCAAAAGGCATACGTTTCACTACCCTCTTACGAATATGTAGAGCACTTGATTGTCAACCTGGTGATATTTTAGAGTATGTTAGGAGTGAAAACCATGAAGATTAAAAAAGTAATATTATGTATGATCTTTACTCTTGCAAGCATTATGCTAGTTTCATGTAGTATAAATGAAACAGTAAAAGATGTTACACAAGAAATAGAACAACAAATATCAAAAGATGATACAGACAATTTAGGTATAACTTATATTAAGGAACAAAAAGAAGGAGAGACTCTAAAAGCATCATTTACTGATTTTGATGGGGTTATTTATGTAATTAGTACTAAAGAGAATATTGAGTCAATAAAGAATTCAGATTTTAGTTTGGATAATAAAAATTTCGAAGATGTTAAAACTGATTCCTACGATGATTTCAATATTCGTTATAAAAATAAAACTTATTTTTCGGTTAAAAAACTTGATATAGAGTCAAATAATATTACTTCATTAAAATTTAATTCAGATTATTCAGAGAGTATTTTATTAGTTTATAGAACAAAAAACTAGTTTGTAGTCATAACTAGGGGGTTAGTGGCACTATGGCGAATATTTCGCTTATAGTGCTTTTGTGTACGACGTCATGTCGTACATCTGTGATGAAAGTCCCACGGTTATCCTGTTACCGACGAACCAAATAAACCAATAGAGACTCCTAAGTTTGACGATTGTGATCTTGAAGAGAGAGGAAGTGATAGCAAAATTGTGGCTCTACAAACAAAATCAGATATAGGTAGATGAGAAACTCTAAAGTGTTCTTGCCATAGTTTTGTTGAGCAGTCGTATGCCGAACGACAAAAGCCTCATTTTAAAGGGCTTTTTTTCATATTTTCCCACTATTTTATTACTGTGCTAATTATTTTGTTATTAGTAGCATTTAATCACGATACCATTATTGATTTTAAATTTTTTTCTTTGTTTTTCACATTCTTGATATTGTTCTTTTTTTTATCAGGGGATGTAATGAAAAAAATATTTCATTACTTATTCTTGATTTTTTGGTTCCTGATTCAAGAAGATATTACAATTTTATTGTTGAATCATGCGCAACAGACGAGAGCGATTGTTATTTTTGTCGTTCAATTTTTATTGATGCTATTAATGCTTTTATTTATACTTGGATTAAAGCATTTTAAGATAGATAATTTATTAGGTTTGAATAAAATAGAGTACGCTATTTTATCAGTCACTCCTCTGTTGTCCATCATTCTATTGATATATAAAGTTTCACCACCTATAGATAAAGTTCTTATATTTGATAGCTATTTATTATTAATAAATATTGTTATAATTGTACTTTATAATTACTTGAGCGAAAAAAATTATAACCTTATCAAAAACAAAATAGTCTTTGACGAAAATAGTATGACTTGTGAAATTATAAAACAGGAAGAAGAATTGGCAACTCTTAGACATGATTTAAAAAATATAGTTTCCTCAATAGATTTTTACGCAGATAGTAGTGATTATAACAATATCAAGGTGATAACTAGAGAGATATTGGGACAAGAAGTATTTAATCGTAAAATCACAGGATGTATACCTATTGATGCAGTGCTAAATCAAAAAATATCTAAGATGAAAAAAGATGGTATTCCATATAGCTTAGATTTACAAGTTCCATATAATTTAGATCTAAGTGCTATTGCTATTGATTCGTGTGCTATTCTGGGTAATATTCTTGATAATGCTATAGAGGAAATTGAACGTAATAACTTAGATGATCCAATTGAAATAGCTTTGCGTTTTAAGAATAACAAATTAGTTTTTAAAGTTGCCAATCCAATCAAAGATTCTAATGTAGATGTTAATTACGATGGAATGAAGTCGATAAAATCTCCTAACTGGCAAGGTATAGGGATAAAAAGTAGTTATGATCGGGCTATGAAATTGAAGGGACATTTAAATATTACTGTTCAGTCAAATCGATTTATTGTATTGGTTGTGATTCCGCTAAGGATGAACTGAGTCTTTATTGGGAAATCTATATTCAAACTCTGCTAATGGGCAGAGTTCTTTTTCTAGGGTGTCTTACAGATGGTTTATTGGTACAGTATGAAAATCGTGTCTTTTCTCCCAAAATGTGTCCAAAATATTGACAGAATTCCATGACAGAACTTTGTACCAAGAATTAAGTAATAAGTTTCAAATCCCTGCTAGAAAAGATCATTTGATAGATGATATTGAAGGACGAAAGATTAGACTTGCGGCTGATATTATTTGTGGTAGAAAGCAAATTGTTAAGTTTCACGAAAATGGTTATGAAAAGTGGAGAGAAGATTATGAACTTGTTCGTTCCAATTTAAACCTTCATTTTTGTGGCCTAACACAAGGCGCCAACAATCACTACTTATCGCTACACTAAATATTTAGATAGGATTGATTATTTACTTTTTGATCTAAAATGTTATTTTAGAGGACAAGAGACTCCGATGATTGCTGCCTATCAAGGTGAAGAGACAGAGATTTGGTTAAGGCAGTTTAATAGAGACTTCAAGTATTTCACTGATAAGATGAAGTTGAATGCTTTCGTGAATGAAAACTATGAAGTTTTAGGTATCAGTAAAGCACAATCAGAAATTATTCAGAGAATCATTTCTAGAAAGGAGATTTCAGATACATTAAATCTGTTCATGGAAAATATGTTAAACTTAAATCGGAAAGGTATATTCAGTTGAAAGGAGAACTCATGACACCGCAAGAAATGTGGAATCAATACAAGAAAATTAACGCCTCTATCGGAGATGAGATAGATGCCTGGGCTTTTGGAGTGGAAGCTGATCTCTTGGCAGACTTGGTTTTAAAAGGCGTAAAGACGGCAACCGCTTCAGCTTACGACCTTTATGCACTAGAGGATGAACCCCTTCCGCAGGAAGGTACATTCGATGTTATTTTAGACAGTCAAGATCAAGCTGTCTGCATTGTCGAAATTACAAAGGTTTCCGTTGAACCCTTTAATCAAGTGTCAGCTGACCATGCCTTCAAGGAAGGGGAAGGTGACAAATCCCTAGCCTATTGGCGTCAGGTTCATGAGGACTTTTTCGCCAGGTGGCTGAGAGAGGCAGGACTGACTTTTACACCTAACAGCAAGGTTGTTTTAGAAGAATTTCGCAAGGTTTATCCATTATAGAACATGAGAGTGGGACAGAAATCGGTAATTCGTTAGAATTCGATTTCTGTCCTACCTCCGACAGTTGAGTAGGGCTGTAAAAGCTGATGAAATCAGCGTAGTAGAGCTCACTCAACCACTGCGTCTTGTTCAACAATCCAAAGACAATTGAGAGGCTAGGACTTTTGTCCCAGCCTCTTTTGAGATATGATATCATAAAAAAAGGGCTACTTAAGATTTCGAAAGAAGAGCTATCATCGACACAAGAGACAACTCTAGAAGAGTTAGATGAAATGTCTGGAGTTGTTAAGCAACTAACGTGTGGGGAAGCAGTTGCAGATTTAATTGCCTATGCTTTCCTAGATGATATGGAGTTAAATTGGGAATTTTCTGTGAAATAAAAAGAAGGTAGCTGTGATAAATGCCGATATTAAGTTATTTTTAACCTAGATTTTTCTACAATAATTATTCTTTAAATATATAATAAAAAGCCCTTGATATAGGGCTTTTTAGCTGGATTCAAACTATAATAATACTAACCAATGTGAATCGTAAGAGGTTTATTAAGAGCAACGGCGATTTTGCTCATGGTTTCGATGCTAGTGTTATTTCCCCGCTCGATACGTGCAATGGTAGATTGTGGAACATGTGATAGGTCTGCTAGTTCACGCTGGCTAAGCCCAGCTTTTTGACGTGCGTTGTAGACAGCTAGAGCGCTCTCCAAGACAGCTTTTTCTGACAAATAGCCAGATTTGAAGTCATCATTTTTCAATTCTTCATTCAAAAAATTATCAAATTTAATGGTTGCCATTTTCGTTCTCCTCAAATTCTTGTTTTAATGCTTTAGCGTGTTTGATTTCAGCAGTAGGGGTCTTTTGTGTTTTCTTTGTAAATCCATGCGTAATGATAAAGCGGTCATCAACAACATGGAAATAAAGTGCACGCTGAATGTTACTTGATACCTTAGAACGGATTTCAAAAATGTCACTGTCTAACTTTTTAACCCATTCCATGCGTTGGGCTACCAATAAGCCCTGCTCTTGAATCATGCTGATAGTCGCTAGGAGTTTCTGCCTGTCTTTTATCGGTAAGTTTTGTAAAAACTCGATAAATTCATTCCGTCCGTTTGTACGTGTGTAAAATTCAAATTTTGGGTGTTTCATTGTATCTCAATGATAGCATATATTGTTCATTTGTACAATCATCAATAGTGTGAACTTTTGGGTATAATATGGCTCAATTCAGTGATTTTTAGGGTAAAATTCACACCATTCAGATGAAATTAGTTCAAATCAGTTGTAAATTGGCTTTTGAACAGGCTCTTTTGAGATATGATATCATAAAAAAAGGGCTACTTAAGATTTCGAAAGAAGAGCTGTC
>NZ_JACLQV010000038.1:0-5046 GCF_016648915.1 Streptococcus sp. 3.1
GCTAAGCGACTACCGTATCTAACAGGGGGCAACCCCCAACTACATCAGGCGTACTAGGGCTTAACTTCTGTGTTCGGCATGGGAACAGGTGTATCTCCTAGGCTATCGTCACTTAACTCTGAGTATTCTCAACTCAAAATTGAATATCTATACTGTATCAAGAAACCAAATCGTTGTCAATATGTCTCAGTTACTTTCTTTGGATAAGTCCTCGAGCTATTAGTATTAGTCCGCTACATGTGTCACCACACTTCCACTTCTAACCTATCAACCTGATCATCTCTCAGGGCTCTTACTGATATAAAATCATGGGAAATCTCATCTTGAGGTGGGCTTCACACTTAGATGCTTTCAGCGTTTATCCCTTCCCTACATAGCTACCCAGCGATGCTCTTGGCAGAACAACTGGTACACCAGCGGTAAGTCCACTCTGGTCCTCTCGTACTAGGAGCAGATCCTCTCAAATTTCCTACGCCCGCGACGGATAGGGACCGAACTGTCTCACGACGTTCTGAACCCAGCTCGCGTGCCGCTTTAATGGGCGAACAGCCCAACCCTTGGGACCGACTACAGCCCCAGGATGCGACGAGCCGACATCGAGGTGCCAAACCTCCCCGTCGATGTGAACTCTTGGGGGAGATAAGCCTGTTATCCCCAGGGTAGCTTTTATCCGTTGAGCGATGGCCCTTCCATGCGGAACCACCGGATCACTAAGCCCGACTTTCGTCCCTGCTCGAGTTGTAGCTCTCGCAGTCAAGCTCCCTTATACCTTTACACTCTGCGAATGATTTCCAACCATTCTGAGGGAACCTTTGGGCGCCTCCGTTACCTTTTAGGAGGCGACCGCCCCAGTCAAACTGCCCGTCAGACACTGTCTCCGATAGGGATAACCTATCTGGGTTAGAGTAGCCATAACACAAGGGTAGTATCCCAACAACGCCTCACTCGAAACTGGCGTCCCGAGGTCATAGGCTCCTACCTATCCTGTACATGTGGTACAGATACTCAATATCAAACTGCAGTAAAGCTCCATGGGGTCTTTCCGTCCTGTCGCGGGTAACCTGCATCTTCACAGGTACTAAAATTTCACCGAGTCTCTCGTTGAGACAGTGCCCAAATCATTACGCCTTTCGTGCGGGTCGGAACTTACCCGACAAGGAATTTCGCTACCTTAGGACCGTTATAGTTACGGCCGCCGTTTACTGGGGCTTCAATTCATACCTTCGCTTACGCTAAGCACTCCTCTTAACCTTCCAGCACCGGGCAGGCGTCACCCCCTATACATCATCTTACGATTTAGCAGAGAGCTGTGTTTTTGATAAACAGTTGCTTGGGCCTATTCACTGCGGCTGACCATAAGTCAGCGCCCCTTCTCCCGAAGTTACGGGGCCATTTTGCCGAGTTCCTTAACGAGAGTTCTCTCGCTCACCTGAGGCTACTCGCCTCGACTACCTGTGTCGGTTTGCGGTACGGGTAGAGTATAATTAACGCTAGAAGCTTTTCTCGGCAGTGTGACATCACTAACTTCGCTACTAAACTTCGCTCCCCATCACAGCTCAATGTTATAGATATAAGCATTTGACTCATATCACACCTCACTGCTTGGCCAGACACTTCCAATCGTCTGGTTTAGTTAGCCTACTGCGTCCCTCCATCACTATATACTCTAGTACAGGAATATCAACCTGTTGTCCATCGGATACACCTTTCGGTCTCTCCTTAGGTCCCGACTAACCCAGGGCGGACGAGCCTTCCCCTGGAAACCTTAGTCTTACGGTGGACAGGATTCTCACCTGTCTTTCGCTACTCATACCGGCATTCTCACTTCTATGCGCTCCAGCACTCCTCACGGTACACCTTCTTCGCACATAGAACGCTCTCCTACCATACCTATAAAGGTATCCACAGCTTCGGTAATATGTTTTAGCCCCGGTACATTTTCGGCGCAGGGTCACTCGACTAGTGAGCTATTACGCACTCTTTGAATGAATAGCTGCTTCTAAGCTAACATCCTAGTTGTCTGTGCAACCCCACATCCTTTTCCACTTAACATATATTTTGGGACCTTAGCTGGTGGTCTGGGCTGTTTCCCTTTCGACTACGGATCTTAGCACTCGCAGTCTGACTGCCGATTATATCTCGTTGGCATTCGGAGTTTATCTGAGATTGGTAATCCGGGATGGACCCCTCACCCAAACAGTGCTCTACCTCCAAGAGACTTAACATCGACGCTAGCCCTAAAGCTATTTCGGAGAGAACCAGCTATCTCCAAGTTCGTTTGGAATTTCTCCGCTACCCACAAGTCATCCAAGCACTTTTCAACGTGCCCTGGTTCGGTCCTCCAGTGAGTTTTACCTCACCTTCAACCTGCTCATGGGTAGGTCACATGGTTTCGGGTCTACGACATGATACTAATGCGCCCTATTAAGACTCGGTTTCCCTACGGCTCCGTCTCTTCAACTTAACCTCGCATCATATCGTAACTCGCCGGTTCATTCTACAAAAGGCACGCTCTCACCCATTAACGGGCTCGAACTTGTTGTAGGCACACGGTTTCAGGTTCTATTTCACTCCCCTCCCGGGGTGCTTTTCACCTTTCCCTCACGGTACTGGTTCACTATCGGTCACTAGAGAGTATTTAGGGTTGGGAGATGGTCCTCCCAGATTCCGACGAGATTTCTCGTGTCTCGCCGTACTCAGGATACTGCTAGGTATAAAGACTATTTCGAATACGAGGCTATTACTCTCTTTGGCCTACCTTCCCAGGTAGTTCTTCTATAATCTTTAAGTCCACGTTGCAGTCCTACAACCCCGAAGAGTAAACTCTTCGGTTTGCCCTCTTGCCGTTTCGCTCGCCGCTACTAAGGCAATCGCTTTTGCTTTCTCTTCCTGCAGCTACTTAGATGTTTCAGTTCACTGCGTCTTCCTCTACATTACCTTAACAGTAATGAGTGACAGGCATTACCTGCCGGGTTCCCCCATTCGGACATCTCTGGATCATTGCTCACTTACAGCTCCCCAAAGCATTTCGTCGTTAGTCACGTCCTTCATCGGCTTCTAGTGCCAAGGCATCCACCGTGCGCCCTTATTAACTTAACCTTATTTTGGTCTTTCGACCTAACTCATTAAATATTCACAGCGTTTCGGTTTATTTTCTTGTTACTATCTATATGTAATTAATTACATATGGAATTTGATATAGATATTCAATTTTCAATGGACAATACTTGAATCTTTCGATTCAATGGAGCCTAGCGGGATCGAACCGCTGACCTCCTGCGTGCAAAGCAGGCGCTCTCCCAGCTGAGCTAAGGCCCCACAAGACCTCTCAAAACTAAATAAGAAACTCAAGTACATTCCGTTTTTCCTTAGAAAGGAGGTGATCCAGCCGCACCTTCCGATACGGCTACCTTGTTACGACTTCACCCCAATCATCTATCCCACCTTAGGCGGCTGGCTCCAAAAGGTTACCTCACCGACTTCGGGTGTTACAAACTCTCGTGGTGTGACGGGCGGTGTGTACAAGGCCCGGGAACGTATTCACCGCGGCGTGCTGATCCGCGATTACTAGCGATTCCGACTTCATGTAGGCGAGTTGCAGCCTACAATCCGAACTGAGATTGGCTTTAAGAGATTAGCTTGCCGTCACCGACTCGCAACTCGTTGTACCAACCATTGTAGCACGTGTGTAGCCCAGGTCATAAGGGGCATGATGATTTGACGTCATCCCCACCTTCCTCCGGTTTATTACCGGCAGTCTCGCTAGAGTGCCCAACTGAATGATGGCAACTAACAATAGGGGTTGCGCTCGTTGCGGGACTTAACCCAACATCTCACGACACGAGCTGACGACAACCATGCACCACCTGTCACCGATGTACCGAAGTAACTTTCTATCTCTAGAAATAGCATCGGGATGTCAAGACCTGGTAAGGTTCTTCGCGTTGCTTCGAATTAAACCACATGCTCCACCGCTTGTGCGGGCCCCCGTCAATTCCTTTGAGTTTCAACCTTGCGGTCGTACTCCCCAGGCGGAGTGCTTAATGCGTTAGCTGCGGCACTGAATCCCGGAAAGGATCCAACACCTAGCACTCATCGTTTACGGCGTGGACTACCAGGGTATCTAATCCTGTTCGCTCCCCACGCTTTCGAGCCTCAGCGTCAGTTACAGACCAGAGAGCCGCTTTCGCCACCGGTGTTCCTCCATATATCTACGCATTTCACCGCTACACATGGAATTCCACTCTCCCCTTCTGCACTCAAGTTTGACAGTTTCCAAAGCGAACTATGGTTGAGCCACAGCCTTTAACTTCAGACTTATCAAACCGCCTGCGCTCGCTTTACGCCCAATAAATCCGGACAACGCTCGGGACCTACGTATTACCGCGGCTGCTGGCACGTAGTTAGCCGTCCCTTTCTGGTAAGCTACCGTCACAGTGTGAATTTTCCACTCTCACACTCGTTCTTGACTTACAACAGAGCTTTACGATCCGAAAACCTTCTTCACTCACGCGGCGTTGCTCGGTCAGGGTTGCCCCCATTGCCGAAGATTCCCTACTGCTGCCTCCCGTAGGAGTCTGGGCCGTGTCTCAGTCCCAGTGTGGCCGATCACCCTCTCAGGTCGGCTATGTATCGTCGCCTAGGTGAGCCGTTACCTCACCTACTAGCTAATACAACGCAGGTCCATCTTGTAGTGGAGCAATTGCCCCTTTCAAATAAATGACATGTGTCATCCATTGTTATGCGGTATTAGCTATCGTTTCCAATAGTTATCCCCCGCTACAAGGCAGGTTACCTACGCGTTACTCACCCGTTCGCAACTCATCCAAGAAGAGCAAGCTCCTCTCTTCAGCGTTCTACTTGCATGTATTAGGCACGCCGCCAGCGTTCGTCCTGAGCCAGGATCAAACTCTCATTAAAAATTTAATAATTGTTCGAGCGTTAACTCATTACCGTCGTCTGACGATTTATTCTTGTAAATTGACAGGTTATAATTTCTTCTATCATAACCCTGCACTTGGTTTCTTATTCAGTTTTCAAAGGTCT
>NZ_JACLQV010000039.1:0-4957 GCF_016648915.1 Streptococcus sp. 3.1
CATTACATGCCATCATTTTTATTCCTTTACAAATATAGTTTAAATAAAATAAATAGAAGTAATACACCCAGATAGAATTGAGTTGCAAAACATTCCTTGAAAGAGATTTATTTCAAGAAACATAGTAAATCTATCGCCATTTAAGTAAAGCTTATTAAAATAAGAAGGTTATCTATTTTTATAACTTAATCCTTATTAAAACGATTCACAAATTGATTATTACAACAAATGCATTAAGGTAAAACTAAAAGGACTCAGTCCCGTACAATACAGAACTAAATCCTTTGCTTAAATAAATTGTCTAACTTTTTGGGGTCAGTACGTTCTAGGTTTTTTTATAATATAATTTTATCTGATTCTGTCTGATTAAAACTTTGAAAGTCGGTTAACTACACTCAATTTTCGCATAGTCATCCGAATTCCAAATTTCTTTTCAAGATAATTAGTGTTTAAACGTTTTTTTCGAGCATCACGTGGTAAATATAGGTAACAACACTCGTGACCACCATAGAACTCTTCATCTCCAAAATTCTCTCTACAAAGTTCTGTTAGAGTACTTTCGGGAATCTCTTCGTTAGTAAAAACTAGATGAATACGAGAACTATCATAAGTATTATCAAATGGGTTTTCTTGAATAGCAATCTCTAATTGATTAATTTCTTTGATAATTATTGATAAATCAGCTCCAATTTTATCCAAAATCGTATCATGAACTAACTTTCTGATTTCTTCGTCAGATAACTCTGATTCTAACAGTATATTCCCACTCTGAATATATGTTTGAACATTTAAAAAACCAACTTCTGTTAGGATTTCTACTAAATAAGACATTTTTGGAATCCTATTGGTACCAGTTGGTGTTACTCCACGAAGGAAAATAATCTTTTTCATATTAACTTTCCAATGCATCTTTTTCTAGAGAGTTCATCATTTCGCCATAATATTGAGGATCTCCCGTTGAAAAATAATTAAACCATGCTTCGACTGTAGTTTTTGAATACAGTCCCAACTCCTCGACAATAAACTTAGCCCATAATAAAGAACCGGCTGAACTCGCAGTAATAAGCTTTCCGTCTTGAACTGCAATCTCGTCTTTATAATAACCATGTCCTCGATAATGTTGGCTCATCTGGCTTAAAAAGAATGAAGCATTACTTGTATGATATCGATTATCTAGAATTCCTTTTTCGGCTAATCCCAAAGTAGCTCCACAGATAGCTCCAACTAAGATATTTTCTTGTAATAGTTTAGAGGCAAGTTCTAAAACGTCATCTTGCTCATTGTTCAACCAACTATCTCCTCCGATAAGCAATAGAGCATCTGTATTTGTAGTATCTATATCATCTAAATTAAAATCTGGAACAATTGTCATTCCTCCAGCAGTTTTTATAGACTTTTTCCCTTTAGAAAACGTTAATAATTTTACTTTAGCTTCTCCCAACATAGCCTGTAAACTTAGTGCATGCATCAAATAGCCGTGTTCCCAATCGGCCATAGTATCTTGAACATACATATAAATATTTTTCATAATGCTTACTCCTCTTTGATAAATGATTGAACTATTAATTATTTTTATTGTATCATTTTTTGTATTTCGCGTAATATCAACATTTTTTACTTCATCAGTAAAATAGTGATTTTTAGACATTAAATAACTTTGCAGGGTATTTCCAAAAGAGGCTCTAAAAACTTCACTTCAGACAGGGGAGAAGAGTTTGCCTGCTATCTTCTGGTAGAGAATTTAGGAATTTCCTTTTTCTTTGCTGACGCCTATTCATCTGGCATCGTAGAAACCCCAACGAGAGCTGAGCTTGGCGTATTGGGTTCTTTCTTACCAAGGAACACATCACTAAACGAGGTAATTCCTATGCCAGAATAACCTAGACCCTCTCCTTTACTTGAGCGACCAAGTTTAAAGATACCGACTGTATTGATAGATTCTTGAGCAATGGTATTCTCTACTATTACTACCTTTGTCTCTCCACTGATAAGAGCAACGTTCACTTCTTTAGTACTGCTATCCAGACTAGCTTCAATAGCATTATCCAAGAAGATGGACAGCACAGTTATGAAATCCAATAATTCCATCCTCGATACTTCAAAGACGTCGCTGACCTCAAGGTGTCTGTTGTACAATAATATTGTATTAGAAGAGCATAAAGCAACATATATATCTAAATAAAAACAAAAGCTAGACAGAAATAATCTAACTTTCGAGGTGCAGTTCATTCTGGATATTCTTTTATTACTAACCAACTACAATATATTCTTTTTACAATATACCTCAACTATTTTAAAGTCCAATTGATATTACAAATACAAGCCCTTTTCTACACTTTTCTTAACCAACTCTTCCGTCAGCTTCCATAACTCTTCAGACTCACTTTTTATAAATTTTTTCTTTTCTAATACCATGTCTGAACTAATTTGATCGGGATTATAATTTACTTCTGACACTTCCAAGTGATTTATAAGTGGTACCAATGCGTCAATCACTCTTGCATATCTTGCCTCAGCACTCTGCCCTTTTTCAAACTCCAACCAAGAATTTTTCATATTCAAATATTTTTCTTCTGGAAGGATGCTCATTGTTTTTTCTATAGATTCTAGCTCTCTATCATGAGAATGAAGCTTTTTTTGATCATCAAACACCCAAGTATCTCCGGCATAAATCTCACCTAAATCATGAATCAATAACATAGACATTACCTTTTCCATATTCAGTTTTTCAGGATAATAATCTTGAAGAACCATTGCAGCTATCGCACCCTGCCAAGAATGCTCAGCACTATTTTCAAACCGTCCATCAAGGGTTCTATTAAATCTTGTTACTGACTTTAATTTCTCGATTTCTTTAATAAAATCAACCGTATCATTCAATTTACTCATCGTTGCTCGAACCTCCATATCCGAAATTACAAATATAATACTTTAATTTATTTTTTTTATCAATTGCATTCCGCATTTTGTTTCAAATATAATATTAACTTACTTATAAAAATGGTCTACAATCTATTCCTACTGAAGACTTGATTTTTTTGAACATTTCCCCCTTGTGTAGTGTGAAATAGAATATTAATAATTCTGCTATTATCCCAACTTCATCACTTCAAACAGTTAGACTGATACTTCTATCGAAAAGTAAAAGACACCCTGCAAGGTGTCCTGAATTATATCCGCAGTAAATGCCACAATATAGATAAACTCATCTTTAGATATAAATAATCTTACAAAATGCTTCTATGCTATCTTATTCTCTAATTAAACCTACTTTGATAAATTAAATTAAACAACCACTGAAGATTGATTAATGGTTTTGGTTGAGCATCAATCACAGGTTGAACAGTTTCTCTAATTTCTTTTTGGACTTTTCGTTGATTATACTTAATCTTATGATAATGTTCATCAAAAGCATGTTGGAGAGAAAAATTACGATTAAAAATATAACTTTCACCTGAGTCCGGGTAAAAGACTAGAGTACCATCTGAAAAACCTAATACAGACGATTCTGTTCCTTTTTCTCTAGTTATAGCATACGTCCCGTCCTCATCATAGCTAATACCATCTAATTCCGGTGTATAAATCCAGCCATTATTCTCCATTAGCATAACGATGTCCGGCTCTGTCCCCTCCTTATGAGGAATATGCTGAGCATAATAAACAGAGTGGTATTTTAAATTAAAAAAACTAAATAGGCTCATTCCTAAAATTGTAAACAGTCCTATAAATAGTCCTACAAAAATCCCTAAAATATTGCTTTTTTGCATTGTCATCTTCTCTTTCCTCTTCTACGACCAAACAATTTCTT
This sequence comes from Streptococcus sp. 3.1, assembly GCF_016648915.1. Taxonomy (NCBI): domain Bacteria; kingdom Bacillati; phylum Bacillota; class Bacilli; order Lactobacillales; family Streptococcaceae; genus Streptococcus; species Streptococcus sp. 3.1. The sequence goes on from NZ_JACLQV010000039.1 coordinate 3,809, forward strand.
GACTGGATTAACAACTAAACGTTTTACAGTATTTACAACAGGTCTTACAATATAACGTTTTGTTGCTTTTGCAATTGGTCTAACAACTTTTTGATAAATTGGTCTAACAATTGGTTTCACAACATGGTTGTAAACAGGTTTAACTATCTTATTATAAACTGGTTTGATAATGTTCCTATTGACAAACCCAGATACTGGTTTAACAATACGATTATAAACTGGCTTACTTATATTGTTGTAAACCACTTTACCAACAGGTTTAACCGCTGTATTATTAACTGTACAATTGGTTTAGTAACAGTTCTAATACTATTATATACTGGTTTTGCGATTTTATTAATCTTGAATTGTCAAATTAAGTGCATACTTTCCCCATAGAATACTTCATAAGGTGTTTTCCAGTTAAGAAATTTTCGTGGACTATTATTAAGTTTGTTCTCCCATAGCTGAATAGTCTGATCATCAACTAATGTTAGATCACTACCCTTTGGAAAATATTCTCTAAGTAATCCATTTGTATGGCGTGTTTTACCACGATGACGGAGTTTTCGAATGACACCACGAGCACCATGAGATAGTGAGTTATCATCAAAATGACCTCTGTAAATGGCTCTATAGATTGTTTGATAACTAATAACAGTTTTTCCGTACTCTAATCGCAACTGACCTTCTATTTCTTCAGGAGACCATTGGTAATCGAGAAATAGATGTTTGACGGTATTGCTTAAATTGTGATCTATTTCAAGCATACGTTTCCGCCCACAGTGTGATTTAGCCAGATGGTAAGATTCCTGTGCATGACTTGGAGAATAGCTTCCTTCTTTTAGATGTCGCTTCCACTCACGACTAATACTAGACGGATGACGATGAAGTAACTTAGCAATTTGAGAAAAATTTAGGCCTTGCGTACGGTAAATGAGAATACTTTCACGCTCGTCTATGGTAAAATGATGGTAGCTCATAAGATTTCCTTTCGTAACTAGTTCGTTCAATTCTATTTTACTAGAAAATCTTATGAGTTTTTATTGTGCACTCATATTGTATATTCAAGATCTTAATTACAAAAATAAACCAATAAGCAATGATATGGGGTCAGAAAAATTTTTCCTTTTCTGCTGTTCAGTACTAACTCTTACATCATACCTAGAT
>NZ_JACLQV010000004.1:0-31668 GCF_016648915.1 Streptococcus sp. 3.1
AAAAGAGAAGACCTATCAGGTCCTCTCTAGATGTTAGCTTTTCGTCACCCACTACAGTTGACAAAGAGCCGAAAAAGGCCCGAGGGCCCCTTTCTTAACTTTGAAATTGATTGTATGATTTATTAAAGGCTTCAATAATATCTGAACTTGCCTTGTCAAAATCTACCTGCGATTTCAATTCACCTTTGACTATTGTACGTTGGGTTGCTTCAGCATCCGTACAAGTTACCAAAGTAACTTCAGACTTGCCTGGTGTATCATCAACCACTGCTACTTCGGTTGGTTGGACGACCTTGACCTCACTAATGACATAAGTATAGACCTTATTTTTATCCGTAAGATAAATTTTCATGCCTTCCTTAGCCTTATCTAGCGGTGAAAATAGCATGTCAGATGCACCAGCAATACCAAAGACGTGGTGACTAGCTAGTGAATAGTTATTTTCACCACCCATGACTTGGTCTTCTTTCATAGTTCCAGCACCGTAGGTCAACTCAGTATTACCAAGTCCTTTGAAAATAGGAAGATTGATACCTACCTCTGGAATGGCAATACCACCAATGACAGGAAGTTCCTGAGCATCCATCTGTGCCTGCAAGACAGACTCTGTGCTAATTGATTTAACGGTATCAAAGTCAAAACTCGTCTTAGCTTCCTTGTTTTTCTCAATAGTCTTTTTAGAAACCTTGCTCACTTGATACTTATTTGTATTCCAAGCAATTACTGTGTTTCGAATAGACTTATTGAAAATCAAGGCTAAACCAACAACCAAGAGAACAACAATCAACACCCAGCGAAGAATATCCAGCCACTTAGGGCGTTTCTTTGTTGTTTTATTTTTCTTATCTTTGCTCATTAGTTGTCACCACTTTCTTGGTCTTCGGAAGCTTGTTCAACTTCTTCTGGCTCAACTAAAGCAAAGGTTACAATACGAGCAGAGTCATCCAAACGCATGACCTTAACCCCTTGAGTTGCACGACCAGTTTGAGAGATATTAGCAACGGCAGTACGGATGATAACACCTGTATCGGTGATGACCATGATATCCTCATCACCAGACACTGTGACAATACCTGCTAGGTTACCATTCTTCTCTGTGATATTAGCAGTCTTGATACCTTTACCACCACGTCCCTTCGTTGGGTACTCAGTAGCTGAGGTACGCTTACCGTAACCTTTTTCAGTGATAATCAAGACTTCTTGGTCTTCTGTAATGGCAGCTGCACCTACAACTTGGTCACCATCACGAAGAGTGACACCTTTAACACCGGCAGCCATACGGCTCATGCTTCGAATAGTGTCCTCTTTGAAGCGTACACTGTAACCAAATTTAGTACCAATGACAATTTCTTCATTACCAGTAGTCAAGAAGACATTGATTAGCTCATCACCTTCTCTAAGTTTCAAGGCAATCAACCCATTTTGACGAATGTTCTTAAATTCCGTTTCTTTTGTACGTTTAACTAGACCTTGGCGAGTTACAAAGACAAGGTGATTATTTTCAGAAGCTTGATCACTCTTGGCATTAATGACTGTTTGAATAGTCTCACCTTCGTCCAACTTCAAGAGATTGACGATAGGTAAGCCTTTGGCTGTACGACCGTATTCTGGGATTTCATACCCCTTAAGACGGTATACACGCCCCTTATTAGTCATGAAGTAAAGGTGATCATGAGTGCTTGTTGAGACAATATCACGAACAAAGTCATCATCGTTAACACCAGTACCTTGGACACCGCGACCACCACGTTTTTGTGAACGGAACTCGTCTTGGGCTAAACGTTTAATATACCCTTTATTTGAGAGAGTGATAACAACATCTTCTTCCTCGATGAGGTCCTCATCTTCAAGAGAAATGACCTCTCCAACCATAAGCTCTGTGCGGCGAGCATCTGCAAATTTACGCTTGCTTTCGTCCAATTCTTCCTTGATGATAGCAATGACACGTTCTGGTTTTGCCAAAATATCAGCTAAATCAGCAATCAGAGCCAAGAGATCATTGTACTCATTTTGAATCTTATCACGTTCCAAACCTGTCAAACGACGCAAACGCATATCAAGAATAGCTTGACTTTGACGTTCCGTGAGTTCGAAGCGAGCCATCAACTCAGCTTGAGCCTCAGCATCAGTTTGACTGTTACGGATAATCGTAATCACTTCATCCAAATGATCAAGGGCAATCAACAAACCTTCTAAAATATGGGCACGTGCCTCAGCCTTATCCTTGTCAAACTGTGTACGACGAACCACAACTTCTTGTTGGTGAGCAATATAGTCAGCCAAGATTTGACGCAAAGAAAGGATTTTAGGAACACCCTTTTCAATGGCCAACATGTTGAAGCTGAAGTTAGTCTGAAGTTGCGTTAATTTGAACAAATTGTTCAAGATAACATTGGCAGAAGCATCACGACGCACTTCGATGACAAAGCGTACGCCTTCACGAGAAGACTCGTCACGGACTGCTGTAATCCCCTCAATACGCTTTTCTTGAGCTAAACGAACGATATGTTCATGAACCTTGGTCTTATTGACCATGTAAGGAAACTCAGTGACAACAATACGCTCACGACCTGATTTAGTTGTTTCAATTTCAGTACGCGAACGAAGAACAATAGAACCCTTACCAGTTTCATATGCACGGTGAATACCAGATTTCCCCATGACCAAGCCACCAGTTGGAAAGTCTGGACCAGGAAGAACTTCCATCAGTTCAAGTGTTGTGACTTCAGGATTATCCATCATCAATTTGACAGCATCAATCGTTTCAGCCAAATTGTGTGGTGGGATGTTAGTCGCCATACCAACGGCAATCCCTGTCGCACCATTGACAAGAAGGTTTGGAATACGTGACGGAAGAACGATTGGCTCACGTTCTGATCCATCATAGTTATCTTGAAAATCAACGGTATTCTTATTGAGATCACGAAGCATTTCCAAGGCGATTTTAGACATACGCGCCTCAGTATAACGCTGAGCGGCAGCCCCATCACCATCCATAGAACCAAAGTTCCCGTGACCGTCAACCAACATGTAACGGTAGCTCCACCATTGCGCCATACGAACCATGGCTTCATAGATAGATGAGTCTCCGTGTGGGTGATATTTACCCATGACATCCCCGGTAATACGGGCAGATTTTTTATGTGGCTTATCAGGTGTCACCCCAAGCTCATTCATTCCATATAGAATACGACGTTGTACAGGTTTTAAACCGTCACGAACATCTGGGAGAGCACGAGACACGATAACACTCATGGCATAATCGATAAAGCTTGTCTTCATCTCAGACGTCAAATTAACGTCAATTAAATTATTATCTTGCACTCTAAAAATGCCTCTTTTCTTTCATTCAAATCATTCCAAACTCTAATAAAAGAGTATAGAAAATTTCTATAATATTATACCATAAAACGCTTTACTTTTCAGTTGTGTAAACGCTTTCATCTATTATTTCCTTATTATTTCGTGACATCCATCACTTAAAGTGGTAGAATAAGCAGTGTACGGGGTAACCCAATTAAAAAATAAGGAGATGTTTAGACCCATGACTGCAACTAAACAACACAAAAAAGTCATCCTCGTTGGTGACGGTGCCGTAGGTTCATCTTACGCTTTCGCACTTGTAAACCAAGGTATCGCTCAAGAACTTGGTATCATCGAAATTCCACAATTGTTCGAAAAAGCTGTTGGTGATGCACTTGACCTAAGCCACGCGCTTGCTTTCACTTCACCTAAAAAAATCTACGCAGCTAAATACGAAGACTGTGCGGATGCTGACCTTGTAGTTATCACTGCTGGTGCTCCACAAAAACCAGGTGAAACTCGTCTTGATCTTGTTGGTAAAAACCTTGCTATCAACAAATCTATCGTTACTCAAGTTGTTGAATCAGGCTTCAAAGGAATCTTCCTTGTAGCAGCTAACCCAGTTGACGTATTGACTTACTCAACATGGAAATTCTCAGGATTCCCTAAAGAACGCGTTATCGGTTCAGGTACTTCACTTGACTCAGCTCGTTTCCGTCAAGCACTTGCTGAAAAACTTGGCGTTGATGCTCGTTCAGTTCACGCCTACATCATGGGTGAACACGGTGACTCAGAATTTGCCGTTTGGTCACACGCTAACATCGCCGGTGTAAACCTTGAAGAATTCCTTAAAGACACTCAAAACGTTCAAGAATCTGAATTGGTTGAATTGTTCGAAGGTGTTCGTGATGCCGCTTACACAATCATCAACAAAAAAGGTGCTACTTACTATGGTATCGCCGTTGCCCTTGCTCGTATCACTAAAGCTATTCTTGACGATGAAAATGCAGTACTTCCATTGTCTGTATTCCAAGAAGGTCAATATGGTGTAAGCAACGTCTTTATCGGTCAACCTGCAATCGTAGGTGCACACGGTATCGTACGTCCAGTTAACATCCCATTGAACGATGCTGAACAACAAAAAATGAAAGCTTCTGCTGACGAATTGCAAGCTATCATTGATGAAGCATGGAAAAACCCTGAATTCCAAGAAGCTTCAAAAAACTAATCTAACATTAGTTAAATAAAAGTCTCCAGTAGGAGGCTTTTTTCGTATTAAAAAAAGAAAAAACAGCTAATTCGACTGAATTAGCTGTTGAAGATTATTTAGCTGAGATTGCTGCTTTAGCAATATAGCTAAGCGGTTGGTTAAAGTGTGGCAAGAAGAACAAATCAAGCAATTGAAGACGGTCAATAGTTACACCTTCTTGGATAGCCAATGAGAACATGTGGATTCCCATAGAGATGTCCATGCGTGATACCATTTGAGCACCAAGAACTTTGCGTGTATCTTTGTCATAGACGATTTTGATTGTAACGTCTGCATTTTCATCTTCCATAAAGGCAGCTTTTTGAAGATCTGTTGAAGATACTACTGCTGGATTGAAACCAAAGCGTTTTGCTTTTTCTTCTGTCAAACCAGTTGATACCATGTTCAAACCATAGATTGAGATACCATTTGATCCTTGAACACCGTTTGATTCAACATCGCCACCACCGGCATTATGACCACCGACAATACCTGAACGAACAGCATTTGAAGCCAAGGCAATGTAGTTCACATCATCAAGGGCATTGTCATAAACGGTAGCACAGTCACCAACTGCATAAACATCTTTTATTGATGTTTCTTGTTTCTTATTAACAAGGTAAGCGCCATTACGGAATGTTTCCAACTTACCAGCACCGAGAGCTGTGTTAGGACGGAAACCAACAGCAAGAACAACCATATCGACATCGTAAGCATTTTTATCTGTAACGATGCGTTCTACCTTAGTTTCACCTTCTACTGCTTTAACAGTTTCACCAAATGCCAATTTGATACCGTGGCTTTCCATATTTTTAGCCATAAGGTCAGTCAAGTCATGGTCGTAATAACCTGCCAAACATGTATCAACAACGTCGATAAGGATAACTTCTTTTCCATGACGTTGGAAAGCTTCAGCCAATTCAACACCAATGTAACCAGCACCTACAACCGCCACACGTTTGATATCTTGAGATTTGTCGTTCAATTTATCAATAACTTCTTGAGCGTTTTGGAAAAGTTTAACGAATTGAAGGTTTTCAAGCGTAGCTTCGAAAGTACGGCTACCTTCTTTAATTTCGGCACCTTCGATTGGAGGCAAGATTGGTTGAGAACCTGTAGCCAAAATCAATTTGTCATATGATTCAACATGCTCTTTACCATCTACGAGGGCTGTAACAGTTTTACCATCAAAGTCAATAGACTCAACTGGTGAGTTCATATAAACTTTAGCGCCCTTGCTTTCAAGTCCTTCTTTGTTGGCATAGAAAAGACCATCAGAACCTGAGATTTGATTACCGATCCAAAGGGCCATACCACAACCCAAGAATGAAATGTTAGAGTTTTGGTCGAAAACAACTACTTCATTTTGGTCTCCGTAATTATCGAGAATAGTATTAATACTAAAAGTACCAGCGTGGTTAGCACCAACAACTACGATTTTTGACATAAGTTTGTCCAACTTTCTTTTGATAATAGTTTACTGTTTTATTCTACCATAATCGGAAAACGGTTACACCTTTTATGCTCAGACTTTGTTACTTTTTAGAACAAATTAAATTTGTATGCTCAAAACCCAAATAGGTCACGACAAAATCTGTAGAAAAACACTTTATGATGCTGACGACCTTCCTCTACACCATCTCCGTCTTATCAAGTCTTCGTAAGTCTACTCGTCTCTTTAACATAAAAAAAGAGTGAACAAGTCTCTCTTTAGAGAATGCCAACACTCTTTTATCACTATACTAACTCATTAAAATCCCAAACATCTGTCCAACCTTCATAAAATTCGGGTTCGTGACATACCATGAGGACACTACCTTTAAAGGCCTGAAGGGCACGCTTCAATTCATCCTTGGCGTCAACATCCAAGTGGTTGGTCGGTTCGTCCAGAACAAGGACATTATTTTCACGATTCATAAGGAGACAGAAACGAACCTTAGCCTGTTCTCCACCTGAAAGCACCTGAATTTGACTTTCAATATGCTTAGAGGTTAATCCGCATTTGGCTAGAGCTGCACGAACCTCAGCTTGATTTAGAGCTGGGAAAGCGTCCCAAACCGCTTCAAGAGGCGTTTGACGTGAGCCTTCTGCTTCTTGTTCAAAATAACCTAGGTCAATAAAATCACCTGTTTCAACTTCTCCTTCGAGTGGTTGAATAATACCAAGCAGGCTCTTAAGCAAAGTGGTCTTACCGATACCATTGGCACCGACAATAGCTACCTTTTGATTACGTTCGAATGTAAGATTCAATGGAGCCTTGGTCAACGGACGGTCATAACCAATAACAAGATCTTTGGTTTGGAAAATAAAGCGTCCAGGTGTACGACTTTCCTTGAAATGGAATTCTGGTTTCGGCTTCTCTGCCTGCAACTCGATAATTTCCATCTTATCCAATTTCTTCTGACGAGACATGGCCATATTTCGAGTAGCAACACGCGCCTTGTTACGGTTAACAAAATCTTGAAGGTCTGCAATTTCCTTTTGCTGACGTTCATAGGCTGCTTCCAATTGAGCTTTCTTCATTGCATAGACAGATTGGAAATTGTCATAATCACCTGCATAGCGAACCAGATCTTGATTTTCAACATGGTAAACAATGTTAATCACATCGTTTAGGAACGGAATATCGTGCGAAATGAGGACAAAGGCATTTTCATATTCTTGAAGATAGCGTTTAAGCCAGGCAATGTGTTCAGCATCCAAGTAGTTGGTTGGCTCATCAAGAAGCAAGATATCTGGTTTTTCAAGCAATAACTTAGCCAAGAGAATCTTGGTACGTTGACCACCTGAAAGGTCCGTTACATCTGTATCCATACCAAAATCCATGACACCTAGTGCACGGGCAACCTCATCAATCTTAGCATCTAGTGTATAGAAATCACGCGTTTCCAAACGATCCTGAAGTTCACCTACTTCTTCCATCAGAGCATCAACGTCGACTCCTTCGTCAGCCATAGACATGTAAATCTCGTTGATGCGTTCTTCAGTTTTAAAGAGCTCATCAAAAGCCGTACGAAGGACATCACGAACGGTCATCCCCTTTTCAAGAACAGCATGCTGATCCAAGTAACCCGCTGTAACGTACTTAGACCACTCTACCTTACCTTCATCTGGCTGCAATTTTCCAGTAACGATAGACATGAAGGTTGACTTTCCTTCACCGTTAGCACCGACAAGACCAATATGCTCACCTTTGAGCAAACGGAATGAGACATTTTCAAAAATAGCACGGTCACCAAATCCGTGACTAAGATTTTTGACTTCTAAAATAGACATAGCATATCTGGGCTAAAACAGTCTTCAGCCCTTTCCTTTCTTGACATTAACTCTACTATTTTACCATTTTTTAGTGAAAATTTGGACCTATGCTTTTGGAAAATTAAAAAGAAAAAGCAGGACCAACCTGCTAACTCTTTAGTTTCTCTGTAAAATACGTTTAAAGACAGGATATAGGAGAGGAACTGCAATAATAGTCACTACTGATGTTCCAAAGGTTCCCCCTATTTTAGTAAGAGCCAATACCATGGCAGCATTTACTGGTAAACCCGCAACGATACTATTAATAATCGTATACTTAATAAAATTCAAAATAATTTTGGTTACTGCAGCTATAACTCCAATGATTATGATATTTACCATTTTGTCATTTGATTTTAGTAGCTTTTCAAAAACAAAATAGAGCACCAGACAGACAATCAAGGATTCTAAAATAGTAATCCAGACCTCGGCAGCATAACCATTGATAATATCAAATAGCCCCAACCCTACTGTTGCGACTAGCGCACCTTTTCTGGCTCCAAAAATCAAAACAGCAATCACAACTAGGGCATTTCCCAAATGGACAAATTGAGGTCCAAAAGGAATACGAATAAACTGTACGCTCACAATAATTAAAGCTGCATACAAACTTAGGATAACTAATTCACGTGTTTTATCACTTTTCATTTTTCTCCTCCAATAGGGCATTAAAACCACTAAATAATAAACCAATATGAGGCTCATAGCATAGGCCGTATTTTAAAGGACGACCATCGGACAGTGTTGATGAAAGAACTCTATCCATGACATCCAAGGCCAAATCACAAACCTTTAGTAAATCTAGGTTATAAAAGTAACCAGCTGATAAGATTGCCGTTAGTAAATCGCCACTTCCATAAAAATGAGATTGATAACTTTTCCTCATAAGATAAGCCGTTTCATTAGTCTCTTTATCAAAATAAGCCAGCCCAATTTTGTCTGTCTCAAAAGAGATACCTGTCACAATAACTTTCCGAGTGCCAAGCTTGGCCAAATCTCTCAAAAGCTTTTCAACAGTGACTTTATCATAGGAACCTGCTTCAAGATATGGAGTATCCGTCAACAAGGCAGCTTCTGTCAGATTGGGAATGATGACATCTGCTTGTTGACAGAAATCTTTCATGGCTTCTACATAGTTTCTATCAAAACCTTGATAGAGACGGCCATTGTCAGCCATAATAGGATCAACAAATAGAGGTATCTCTTTATCGCGAGCTAATTGACCTACAAGTTTTAGTTCTTCTTCTGACTTAAAATAACCACTCACAAGGCCATCTACTTTAAAATCCAAGTGCTCCCACTGCTTACAAAACCCTTTTAGGTCATCTGTAAGGTCCCGTACATAAATATTATTAAAGTCCCCTGTATGCGAAGATAAAAGAACCGTTGGCAAGGGAAGGACTTCAGTTTGACAGGCTGACATGATAGGGAGGCTACTAGTCATAGCAACCTTACCTAGACCAACGAGGTCATTGGCAACAATTACTTTGGTCATCTATTTCCCTTCCCATGTCTTTTTAAACTGTTTAACAAAGCTTGTGTGGAAATAAATGTAATAGGCCACTCCTAAACCAAGAATAGCAGCTACAAGGTCAAATGGAATCTTCATAATAGCATAAGCTGGCGTACCATAGATAAAGGCTCTTCCTAAGCCATAACCTACTAGATCAATAATAGCCCCAAGCAAGAGACCTAAAGATGCCCTAGATTTGCTCAATTCTCCTAAACGCCCTCCAACAATGAGTGCAATAGCAAGAACTTGAAGGCTGTGTGTTACTAGAGTTACCCACATAGGAAGAGGGTAAAAAAGAAAATCTCCAATAAAGGAACCTACTCCCGCAATAATAACTGCTTCTGTAGGTGGGAAAATTAAACCAACTAGGAAAATAACAATCCCGTTAAAATAGAAATGACCTCCTGGCACAGGGATAGATAAGAGACTCGAACTCAAAATAATGACAAGTGCCATAAAAAATGCAGAAATGGTTAAACGTTTTGCTGACATACCTAAAACTCCTTAGTCAATAAATATAGTATAAGTTTATGAAAATTCTGACGATTAAACAAGATAGTATTTTTATTACTGTATGGGTACAGATTTTGAGCAATAAAAAAACCACACGAACGTGTGGTGATCAAACTTATTGAGCTTTTTTATCAAAATATTTGACAGGTGCCTTTTCAAGATTTTGTAGTGAAAGCTTGGCTGTCGCGTTTGCCTCAGTACCATAATCAGAGAAATCAATGTTAAGATCATGATCAAAATCCGCAACGGCATAGTCAACAACGATTTCTTTAACTTCCTTAGGAGCAATCTGGGTTTTATTTGCAATCTTATCTCGGTCATCATCTTTAGAAAAGACCATTGTTGCCACCTTCACTTCTTCCTTCTCTTGTTTCACATCAAGGACTACCTTCATCAAAAGAGTGTAAGCATTCATGGTTTCTTTACTTGAGTTGCTAAGTTTATAGTAAACGCGTACAGCTTTTTGACCTTCTGGTGATTCGATTTTAGTTGCAGAAAGAACTTGTACACTAGCATCTTGTCCTGTAAATAGCATTTTGTTTTTATCGTAGGTCCAAGTAGGCTCTTTCTCGGGTGTACAAGCTGACAAACCGATAATAGTCAAGCATGCAAGAGCGAGAAGTCCTAAGATTTTCTTAAAAGTCATTCTTATAATCTCCTTAAACTTATTTGGAAGGGGAATTTAGTTTTACCTTACAACCTTCTTATTATGTCAAAATCTAATAATCTTGTCAAATTTCTCTGGGCCTATTGCTCTGAGAAGGGAAGTAAGGTAAAATAAGGAAAAATCTGTAAGGGGTCAGTTATGAGTATTTATCAAGATATTGTCGAGACCATTATAAAAGATATCCAAAATGGTACTTTAAAAAAAGGGAGTAAGCTCCCCTCTATTCGTCAACTTAGCCAGACTTATGCCTGTAGTAAGGATACAGCTCAAAGAGCACTCTTGGAACTCAAATATCAAAACTATATTTACGCCGTACCCAAAAGTGGCTATTATGTTCTCGAAGGACGCAATGAAGTCGATAATAAGGTCCTTCTTAACCTTAACGATTACAATCAATTAGCCTACGAGGATTTTAAACTTTGTTTGGATGAAAGTTTGGCAGGTCATCAGGACTACCTCTTCAACTATTATCATGAACAAGCTGGACTCAAAGATTTGCTTGAAGCCTTAAAGAGTCGATTAATTGCTGACGATATTTATGTCAATTCAGATCAGATTGTCATAACCTCAGGAAGTCAACAGGCCCTCTACATCCTTTCACAGATGGATTTTGGTAATGGTGGCCACAAAATTCTTTTAGAACAACCTACCTATCATCGCATGAACCAGCTTGTCAACCGTCAAAATCTAGCTTACGAGACGATTAACCGTGGTTTTGATGGTTTGGATTTTGACCGCTTGGAAGAGTATTTTAAATCTGGACAGATTAAGTTCTTCTATACTATCAGCCGTTACTCCAATCCTCTCGGATTAAGCTATAATGCTAGCGAAAAAGAAAAGCTAGCCCAACTTGCCAATCAGTATAATGTTTATATCGTCGAGGATGACTATATGGGAGACTTTAGTGATAGTAAAAATCTCCCTATTCACTACTATGATACTCAAAATCAGACCATCTATATCAAATCCTTCTCCATGACCCTTTTTCCAGGTTTGCGACTAGGTAGCCTTGTTTTACCTCCTAATCTTAAGTCTACCTTTTTGAGCCACAAGGGACTTATTGACTATGATACCAATCTCATCATGCAAAAAGCACTTTCCGTTTATCTCGAAAATGGCATGTTCCAAAAAAACATTAAGAAACTTGGTGACCTCTTTCAACAAAACATGGCTAAAAGTCAAGCAATCATTGACAAATCTAAGGTTAGCATTCCTTATCAGATTTCCCCTAGACATGTGACCTGGCAACTTCCTAAGGAGTTTTCACTTGAAAAATTCAAAGCCCACAAGCAGATTCGTTTTTTAGAATCATCCTTTATTAGACCAACTTCTGAAACTTATCTGCAGATAGGTCATGGACAGGAACTGGAATCCTTTTTAAAAATTTTAAAAAAGACAAAGTGACAATTAGACACAACAAAAGCCATCGCTTGATGGCTTTTGTTTATTTAGTCTGCTCAAAACGTAGGTGTACAATTACTTTGTCACCATAACCGTTACGCTCCAAATCTCGTTGCAAACGGTATGAAATATAATGCTCAGCAATATTGATAAAGCCTGCTTCCATGAGACGATTTTCAACCAATGACTGAATCATGTTGATGGTTGGGCGTTCTACCTGAGCATCTTGAAGATCAAGCACTACTTTTTTCGTAACTTGAGCAAGGTTTTGGCGCCAAGTATCGTCGAGAACATACACAGTCTGTGCTGCTTTTAAGATGGCTTGGTAAATTTTATCAGGATCAAATTCAGCAACTTGACCATTACGTTTAATAATTTGCATGGCTACCCTCTTTTCATGGCTTTTTCTTTTATTATGCAGAGAATTTACATATTTGTCAAGTGCAAATCCCTGAAAGAGCTATCCAGACTGCTTATTCCCAGAATTTAGAAATGTAAACTGGTTTTCCATGTTTATCAAAGGAAAGCGTTGCAGTATAGGAATCTGACTCAGGGTGCCGCATATAATTAGCGATTCTTTTATCGCCGTTTATCAGGTGAATGTCATAAGTCTGCCCGTCAGAACTTTCAAAGTGAGCATTAATCCTAGCACTACTCGTTTTAGACCCAACATGACTAATATCTATTTGTTCAACTTTACCATCAATGGTTTTAGCTATAGGTCCTCCATAATCCTTGTAAATAGTGACGGTAGCTAAAACATCCTCAACCAAAACATAGGTCATTCCGAAAATAAACAGATAAACTATTGGGATGACAATGAAAGATAATTTACTTTGACAAAACTTTTCCTTTTGCCATGCCCAGATATCTTGAGGTGACATGATTAAAAACTTCTTAACATACTGATGAACGAGTAACCTATAGACTAACACTAAAAATGTTAATTGCCCCAAGGGATAAGCAAAACTGGGTAAGCCATCAATAAGTACATTGACTTTATCAGATTCAAAAGTGTAATGTCCCCATACCCCGTCAAAGAACTCTAAAAACAAATTATCTCCTTTATGTAATATCGTCTAATCACTTAAAAATCCATCTTCTCAGATGGATTTTCTAATGATTAACGTACTTCTGCTTCGACCTTTTCAGTGAGAGCTTTAGTAATTTTTTCCATGTATTTAGCAACTTCTTCGTCTGTAAGGTTGTCATTTGGATTTTGGAAGGTAAGGCTATAAGCCATTGATTTCATACCTGAACCAAGTTTTTCACCTGCGTAAACGTCGAAGAGTTTAACGGCAACCAAGCGTTTGACTCCTGCAGAGTAGATAGCATCCAGAACTTCTTGATGAGTTATTTCTGCCTTGAGAAGAAGGGCGATATCACGTGATACTGCAGGGAATTTTGTGATTTCAACAAATGGTTGATCTGGTTGCAAGGCAGCTTCTACAGCACTAAGGTTAATTTCAGCCACATAAGTCTCAGGAATGCCATAGTTTTTGGCAGTTTGTGGGTGAACTTGACCAAGGAATCCAATAGTTTGACCATCAAGCACAATAGCAGCTGTACGACCTGGGTGCATGCTTGCTAGGTCTTTTGTTGGTACATAGTCAACTGAAACTTCAAGTTTATCAAAGAGTGCTTCAACAATACCTTTGGCATAGAAGAAATCAACTGGCGTTGCTTTGGTTTGGAAATCTTTTTCAGCTACAAGACCAGAAATAGCGAAGGCAAAGGTATTGATTTCATTTGGCAATTCCTCTTTTGGATTACCCTTTTGTTCAAAGACCTTACCGATTTCGTAAATGGCAACGTTACTATTCTTACGGTTAACATTGTAAGCAACAGTATCAAGCATGCCAGAAACCATATTCTGACGGAGAGCTGAACGGTCAACAGTCATTGGCCACATCAACTCAGTCAAATTACTTGGTGTCGCAGCAAATTCAACGGCTTTTTCAGGTGTTGTCAAAGCATATGAGATGATTTCAGTCAATCCAGCACCTTCAGCAATGCTACGAACCTTACGGCGAAGTGCTTGTGTTTCAGTCAATTCACCGGCTGTTCCTGCTGCTTCTGGAAGTGTCGTAGGCAATTTCTCGTACCCGTAGATACGTGCAATTTCCTCAACCAGGTCTGCTTGGATACTGATATCCCAACGACGACGTGGTACAGATACTGTGAATTTATCAGCATCACCTGTCAATCCAAAACCAAGTTTCGCAAAGACTTCTTCAATATCTGCAAAAGTCAATTCTGTACCAAGGCGAACATTTACATAATCAAGACTTGTAGAAACTTGAACTGGCTCTGTATCAACTGACCCCGCTTGAACACGGCCTGCAAGCACCGTTCCATTTGCCAATTCTTGCAACATTGCTGCAGCAAAATCAAGCGCTTCAAGGACAGTATCGTTATTGATACCTTTTTCAAAACGTGATGATGATTCTGAACGAAGGTTGAGACGACTACTTGTCTTACGAATTGATTTACCATCAAATACAGCAGCTTCGAGAACAACATTTTTAGAATTGTCATCAATCTCAGTTGATGCACCACCCATAACACCTGCTAGGGCAACTGGTTTGTCAGCAACTGTAATAACAATATCTTCAGTAGTCAATTCACGTTCTTCACCATCGAGAGTCACCAATTTTTCACCCTCACGGGCATCACGGGCAACGATTCGTGAATCTTCAAATTTGTCCAAATCAAAGGCGTGCATTGGTTGTCCAAAGTAAAGAAGAACATAGTTTGTCACATCTACCACATTGTTGATTGGACGGATACCAGCATTCATAAGAAGGTTTTGTAACCATTGTGGACTTGGTTGAACAGTAACATTCTCAACCACACGGCTAGCATAAGTAGCTACTTTATCGCTTTCGATAGCTACTGAAATCTTATCAGAAGCTGGCTTGCTGTCTTCTGTGACTGTTTTTTCTGGGAAGTGAACAGATTTACCATAGATTGCAGCGACTTCATGGGCCACACCACGCATAGAAAGAGCATCAGCACGGTTAGGTGTGATTGACAATTCGATGATTTCATCATCAAGGTCGAGATATGGGAAAATGCTATCTCCAGGAACAGCATCTTCAGGCAAAATTTGGATTCCATCTGCAAATTCCTTAGGAATAATGCTATCTGGAAGTCCAAGTTCTGCCAAAGAACAGATCATACCGAGAGATTCCATGCCTCGAATCTTCCCTTTTTTAATTTTGTAATTGTCCGCAATGCGTGCACCAGGAATGGCAACAATTACCTTGATTCCAGCAGTGACATTTGGAGCTCCACAAACAATTTGACGTGGACCTTCAGCATCTCCTGTATCTACTTGACACAAGTGCAAGTGTGTTTCAGGTACATCTTCACATGACAAGACATGACCAACAACCAATTTAGACAAGCCTTCAGCAGGTGTTTCAACACCTTCCACTTCAATACCTGTCGTCGACATTTTTTCAGCGAGTTTAGCAGTGGTAACATCCACATCAACCAACTCTTTTAACCATTTATAACTAACTAGCATAATAATGATACCAAGCCCGTTAATAGCTCTCAGCAAAAATAGGAAAGGCAACGTTGGTGCATCAGCACCTAGGAGCCTTTATCTTTTTTGCCCAGAGCTTAGGTCGTATTCAAATCCTTTCTGTAAAATTATCAGTTCAACTGATAAATGAGAGAAGAGTTCAAACCTCTACTTAAGCGGGTTCAAATCCTTTCTGTAATTTAGGAATATGTATATCTGATATAAGAGGAAGACGAACTAACACGTTTAATCGCCTTTTAAACTCCTCTCTATCAACTTAATAATAGGTTTATAGTTTTAATTTAAGCAACCAGTCGCGGTCAACTTTACCATCACCAACTGGAAAATCGTGTTCTGCGAATTTTTCGAAGCCATATTTATCGTAAAATATCTGTGCTTTGAAATTCCTTTCCCAAACACCCAACCAGGCCCAATCACAACCTAGATCACGAGCTTCTTGTAAGGCAAACTCAAAGAGTTGCTTACCCAAGCCCATGCCTTGGAAGGCCTGACTGATATAAATACGTTGAATTTGAAAGGCATTATCCAAGTGCTACTCTGTTTGAGCAGAACCTACATTAGTCTTTAGAAAACCTGCCTTTTCACCATCAACGAGAATGAAAAAGTAACGCGATTCTTCATGAGTGATTTCATCTAAGAGAACTTCCTCAGAAAGTGCGGTATCAAAGTAACCTTGCAACTGGTCTTCGGTATTATCATGAGCAAAAGTCTCTCTAAAGGTATCTTCGGAGATAACTTTTAATTCTGCTACTTCTTCCGGAAGAACCTTACGAATAACGACTGACATGACAACCTCCTAAACCTTATTTAAACTGTTCTGAGAAACGAACATCCCCTTGGTAGAAACCACGAATGTCGTTGATACCATAACGAAGCATGGCAATACGTTCTTGACCAAGACCAAAGGCGAAACCTGAATATTCTTCAGAATCGACACCAGACATCTCAAGCACTTGTGGGTGAACCATACCAGCACCCAGGATCTCAATCCAACCTGTCTTCTTACATACGTTACATCCTTTACCACCACACTTGAAGCATGACACGTCAACCTCAACTGAAGGCTCAGTGAATGGGAAGTAAGATGGACGCAAACGGATTTGACGTTCTGCACCAAACATTTTTTGGATAATCATTTCAAGCGTTCCCTTAAGATCACCCATTGAGATGTTTTTACCAACGACCAAACCTTCGATTTGGTGGAACTGGTGACTGTGAGTCGCATCATCTGTATCACGACGGAAAACACGTCCTGGTGAGATCATCTTAAGTGGACCTTTAGAAAAATCGTGTTTATCAAGTGTACGAGCTTGAACAGGACTTGTGTGTGTACGAAGCAAAATTTCTTCCGTAATGTAGAAGGTATCTTGCATGTCACGCGCTGGGTGGTCCTTAGGCAAGTTCATACGTTCAAAGTTATAGTAGTCAGTCTCAACTTCAAAACCATCAACGATTTGGAAGCCCATCCCCAAGAAAATGTCTTCGATTTCTTCAGCTGTTTGGCTAAGAATATGACGGTTTCCAAGTTTGACTTGGCGTCCAGGAAGGGTTACGTCAAGACTTTCAGAGTCAAGTTGGGCTTGAATTTTAGCGGCTTCAACAACTTTAGCTGCTTCGTCAAAAGCTTCAGTCAAAACGTCACGAACTTCGTTGACCATTTTACCAACTTTAGGGCGTTCTTCATTTGGAAGGTCTTTAAGTCCCTTCAAAAGATCTGTCAAAGATCCTTTTTTACCCAAAACTGCAACTCGCAATTCTTGTAATTCTTTAGAGTGTTCACCACGCATTTCAGCAAATTTAGCCTGCGTTGATGTTTTCAACTCTTGCAATTGTGTTTGTAAATCCATGAGATTCCTTTCTGATGTAACAATTTCGAATCGCAAACAAAAAACCACATGCCAAAACTCCAACCCGGAGCGTTGACACGCGGTACCATCCGTTTTTTATCTGGTTACCCAGACCTTGATTCGTCAGTCGTTTTCATGAGTGAATTCGCCGAACTTCCCTTGAGGAGGCTTCCAGTCCATGACCTCCAATCCCTGTCAATTTCCATAAGGTTACTAGTCTCTACGACTTCTATTCAATTACTATCAATTTTACCAAAAAAACAAAAAGCTTTCAAGAGCTGACAAAGAATCCTTTAGTTAATGCCAAAATGGAAAATATGTCTAAGATAATTGACATACCTATATAAATTTGCTACAATTATGTCAGATATAGTTGACATAATTGATAAATTGCGACTTACAGCAACACATTAGCTTGTCTTTCAGAAGGAGGCCCATTATGAATCATGTCAGGGAATTTAGAAAGAATTTAGGGCTTTCGCAATTAGAACTTGCAAAGTCTATTGGTGTTTCCCGACAGACCATTAACATGATTGAGAATAACAAGTATAACCCAACACTTGAGCTCTGTCTTAATCTAGCTAAAGCACTAGATACTGATCTTAACAGTCTCTTTTGGGATGGAAATTGCGAATAGAAATATAAGATAGAAAGAGGTAAATTATGGTTAAAGAAACTTTCACTGATAAACTAATCAAACGTTTTTACGGTATTACTGGACCTTTAGATGAACAAAAGCGCCAACAGGTTGATCGAATGGGTAACATGGCTTTCGTTGTTCTCTTCTATATTTTAATTTTTGGTAATTGTATTGCCTTTCTTCTAAGCTCTAAGTATCCCGAACTTGTGGCTCGTATTTATCCTATCCTCCTCTTGATTATCATTCTGTTAGTTAGCAGCATCCTTACTTATAAGTTTAAGATGAGTGCTGTTAACGCTATTGACGAGGAAGAACTGACTGAGAAAGAGAAAAAACAACTTAAGCACGTGGGGCTTAAGTCAGGTTTATTCTTTGGCGTTTTTATGTTCTTAGGCATGCCCCTGATTCAATTACTAGTTAATCATAAAGACTATTTGACAGAATTATTCTCAGTCCGAAATATCCTGTCAGGCATTTTTGAGGCTATCCTTTTTGGGGCTATCATGCAAGGCTTTGTAAATGCTCGTATCAAACAAGCCAAATCTCAAGCTGATAAAGATGACCAATAAACTCAAAAAGACAAAGAAAAAAATCCAGGTTTCCCAGCCTGGATTTTTTGCTTGAAAGAAGACTTCTTAGACTTGTATACGCGAAGCCTAAATGTGTCCAGAAAATCGTATCTTAACACATACACTATAACTAACTTCAAAAAACACCATATCCCCATATGACATTTCCTTAAATATTGTAACATGTCAGTGGGAAATGACAAGTCGCCCTCTCTCTCTTAAACCCTAAAATCCTAATCATAGCCTTTGTTAAGCCATTTTACGCAATCGATTGCGTAATTTTGAAAGCGCAAACTTAATGTTTTTCTGAAAGTCCTTACAAATTTTTTGAGACTATGAAAAAAGATAGTGATAAAGCTATCAACTATCTTTCATGAAAATATAATCTATTTTTAGTCTAAATCAAGGTCTTTTAGTTTGACCGAAACGATTTTCGAGACACCTGATTCCTGCATGGTTACCCCATAAATAGAGTCTGCTGCAGACATCGTTCCCTTACGGTGGGTAACCACTATAAACTGACTAGACTTGTCAAAACGATTAAGGTAGTCACCGAAGCGTTTAACATTGGCTTCATCCAAAGCTGCTTCTACTTCGTCAAGGATAACAAATGGAATAGTCTTAACACGAATGATGGCAAAGAGAAGGGCAAGAGCTGACAAGGCCTTCTCACCACCAGACATAAGGTTTAGCGATTGAATTTTCTTACCTGGTGGCTGCACAGAAATTTCTACTCCAGCCTCTAGGAGATTGTCTGAGGTCAAAATCAAGTCTGCTGAACCTCCACCAAACATCTGGGTAAAGGTCTGTTTAAAGCTTTCTCGGATAGCCTCAAAGGTTGCTTTAAAGCGTGATTTCACTTCATCATCCATGTCATTTATGGTATTCAGAAGGAGGCTCTTAGCTTCGAGCAAATCATCCTTTTGTCCGTTCAAGAAATCAAGACGTTGCTTAACCTCTTCAAACTGGGCAATAGCATCCACATTGACCGGACCCAAAGCTTTAATCGAACGCTCAAGACCTTGCAGATTCTGGCGTGTTTGTTCGACATTGTCAAGAGGACTAGCCTGACCTTTGGCGACTTCAAGTGTCATCTGATAATCTTCAGCCAACTGAGTCGCAAACTTACGAAGCGATTGACTAATCTGACTTTCACGTTCTTCCAAGCGAGTCTGCTGACGAATCAAGTCCTCGTTACGATTGCCAGCTTTAGCCAAACGCTCCTCCAAGTCTTCCAACAGACCTTCGTAATCTTGCACCTGAATCTTGGCACGGACAAGAGCTTGCTCCAAATCGTCCTTACGTTGGACAGCTTCTTTATGCTGTGCTTGCAAATGCGGAAGGCGGTCAGTTTGGTCATCATTGACCTGGTTATTAAGGAGCGCTTTAAGACTATCCGATTCCTTCATTAACTCAGACAAGTCGGCTTGAAGACGATTACTTTCTGTCTTAGCAAAACGCAATTCTGCTTGCAAATCACGTTCCTTCAACTGAAGTTCAGATTGCTTGTCTAAGAGAACCTGTTTTTGTTGGCCAAGTGCGTCTTTGTCTTCCTTAATAGCCTCAATACGGTCGTTAATGGTCTCACGCTTGGATGCAATTTGTGCTAACTCTGCTTTAAGTTGTTCAGCCTTATCTTGAAGATTTGCCCCATCAGTTCCCTGAGAATCCTGTTTGAAACTATCCACTAGGTTTTGATTTTTCTCCGCCTCTGACAAGGCTTGTTGGTGTTCTAAGTCTAGTTTTTGCTCTTGCAGACGAGCATTTTCACCATCTACCTTAAGGTCTTCTAGCTCTTTCTGTAGAGCCTTACGTTTGATTTTGAGGGCTTCAACTTTGGATTCACTATCACTTAATTGAGCCTTAATCTGGTTAATTTCAGAAGTCAATGCATCCAGTTCAGGCTTGATAAAGAGGTTATTGTTTTGTTTGTTGGTACCACCAGCAAAGGCACCACCAGGGCGAATTTCAGAACCGTCAAGAGTGACCATACGCACTTGGAAACGAACAGCTCGAGCCGCTTTATTAGCATTGTCAATGGTATCAAAGATTGCTGTTACCCCTAGGAGGTTTTGGAAAATATTAGATAAGCGGTCCTTATAGGTAACCAAATCGGAAGCCATACCAATAAAGCCTGGTGCATTGGCAAGACTTTGAGCAAATTGTCCATTAAGTTGACGTGGTTTAATAGTAGTCAACGGCAAGAAGGTCGCACGTCCCTGACGATTACGCTTCAAGTAGTCAATCGAGCGCTTAGCAGCCGCTTCATCCTCGACAATAATATTTTGCCCGCTGGCTCCCATAGCAATCTCAAGAGCTGTCTGATAGCGCGTATCAAAGGTCAAGTGTTCACTGACAGCGCCAATAATTCCTTGAATAGATTGGGCATTTTGAAGGACAGCCTTAACCCCTGCAAAGAAGTTAGAATGATTTTTTTGGATAGACTCTAAACTTTGACGACGGGCATCTTTACTTTTAAGGTGATCCATGAGGTCAAACATCTGCTTTTGAGCCTCTTGATAGTCCTTATCAATAGTTTGATAAGCCTGAGCCTTTTCTTTGTAGCTAGCTAGGAGGCTTTGAAGACTGGCTTGGGCTGCTTGATAAGCTTTTTGGGCTTCGCTAGCTACTTCCTGAGCGGAAAGCAAGTCTGCCTGAGCTTGTTTATATTCTTCAGCCTGTGCCTCTAGTGCTTGAGTCTGATTATCCATGTCGTGAGTAACCTGAGTCAAACTGTTGGAAACCTTAGCTTCCTCCTGCATCAGACTGACATAGTCCTCACGTAAACGTTCAATAAGCGTATCTGGATCATCAGAAAATTGCTCCAGTTCTTTTTGAATAGCAACTAACTCTTGGGCAATAGTTTCCAACTCCGCATTCAATTCGACTTGGCGATGATTAACCTTATCTAGAGATGCCTGAGCTTCAGCTTTCAAACTCTCTAGCTCACTGAGACGAGCTTCTGTTTCTTCTTTTTTCTCTGAACGTTGCTGACTCTCCATGGTATAGAGATCAATTTGGCGCTCAAAGTCACTAATAAGACGTGTGACATCCACCAAGGTTTGTTGGTCAGAAGAAATTTGTTCTGAAATTTGATGGCGTTTCTGCTTGAGCTCTTGGTTTTCAGTCTCTAGACGATGACGTTCCTCATAATAGCTGGTTAATTTTTCCTTGACCTCTGCCAAATCCTCTTGAGTCTGGCTCAACTCAGACTTACCAACTTCAATATCGTGGACCAAAAGGTTAAGCTGAGTCTGTCTACGTTCCTCATCTAATTCCAAATAACGTTTGGCTGTAGCTGCTTGCTTTTCAAGTGGTTTAACCTGACCATCTAGCTCGTAGATGATATCTTCCAAACGATCAAGATTATCTTGAGTTTGATTAAGCTTGCTTTCGGTCTCCTTCTTACGTGTTTTATATTTAAGAACGCCAGCAGCTTCTTCGAAAATAGCGCGGCGCTCTTCGGGTTTAGCATTAAAAATAGCCTCAACACGACCTTGGGAAATAATGGAAAAAGAATCACGCCCTAAACCTGTGTCCATGAAAAGGTCATGAATATCACGTAGACGAACCTTACGACCGTCAATCAAGTAATCATTGTCACCGTTTCGATAAATGTGACGCTCCACACGAATGGTTTCACCAGCACCCACGATAAAGCCATCACTATTATCAAGAGTAACTGCCACTTCTGCATAGTTGAGTGCCTTACGAACCTCTGTACCTGCAAAAATAACATCAGGCATCTTGCCCCCACGCAAACTCTTGGCAGAGGATTCTCCCAAAGCCCAGCGTAGACTCTCTGTAATATTTGATTTTCCCGATCCATTTGGACCTACAACGGCTGTTACTCCCTTGTCAAAGACGACTTGCGTCTTATCCGCAAAGGATTTAAAGCCCTGCATTTCAATTGATTTCAAATACATGCTTAATTTCCTAGTTGTTCAAGGGCAGCCTTAGCCGCTGCCTGTTCAGCTAATTTCTTAGATTTTCCAAGACCTGTGCTGAGTTCCTTACCATCAACAGCTACCTGCATAGTAAATTCTTTAGCATGAGCTGGTCCAGACTCATCGATAACAGTATAAGTAATATCAACCGTACCATTGACCTGAAGACGCTCTTGCAAGGCTGTCTTATAGTCTGTTACGCGGTCAAAGTTCCCCTTTTCAACCTGAGGAATCATGACCTGATTCAAGAATTTCTCAACAGCAGGCAAACCTTGATCCAAATAAAGGGCACCGAGGAAGGCCTCCCAGAGGTCACCAAGGATAGTGGCACGTTCACGTCCACCAGATTTTTCTTCCCCTTTACCAAGACGGATATACTGCTCGAAACCGCAAGCCTTCGTAAATCCTGCCAAACTCTCTTCGCGAACGATAGTACTGCGCATCTTAGACATTTCTCCCTCTGGCTTGTTAGGGTAACGTTTGTAAAGATAAACAGAAATGACTAATTGCAGAGCCGCGTCTCCTAAAAATTCCAAACGTTCATTATGTGAAATGTTTAGGAGGCGGTGCTCATTGGCATATGAGGTATGGGTAAATGCTGTTTCTAAGAGGTCTTTTTGGCTAAAAACAATACCAAAATCCTGCTCAAGTTTTTGTTCAAGTTGATTCATGAAACTTCCTTTCTTTTTAAGCACACTAACTATAATTATATCAAAAAAAGCCAATTTTCATGATAGAAAACTGCTTTTAGACCCTATATCAGCTTATTTTGTGAGATTTAACCTCTTCAACTAAAAAAAGCTGAGCAAGCTGCTCAACTTCATTTTCTTAATAATCTGGACGAACGACACCTGTAACTGTCTCACGTGTTGCTTCGACATCTTCTTCAAGGACAACCTTAATGATACGTTTAGCTTCTTCTGAAGTACATGCAACCAATGGCAAACGAAGTGGTCCAACTTCAAAACCAAGATGGTTAAGAACAGCCTTGACAGGTGCAGGACTTGGTACTGAGAAGAGAGCGTTAACTTTAGGAATAAATTTACGTTGGATAGTTGCTGCTGTCTTGAGGTCACTATTTTCAATAGCTTCAAGCATGGCATGCATCTCATCACCATTTGTATGAGAGGCTACTGAGATAACACCGTTAGCTCCAAGGTTCATAGCGTGGAAGGCATCCCCATCTTCACCGGTATAAACCAAGAAATCTTCTGGTTTATGTTCGATAAGGTAGGCCATATTAGCAAGGCTGGTACATTCTTTAACCCCGATAATATTTGGATGTTCAGCCAAACGAAGCATGGTATCAGGAGCCATTTCAACAACCACACGACCAGGGATGTTGTAGATGATAATTGGCAAATCAGAAGCATCTGCAATAGCTTTGAAGTGTTGGTACATACCTTCTTGTGATGGCTTGTTGTAGTAAGGCACGATAGCAAGACCAGCTGCAAAACCACCAAATTTGGCAACTTCTTTGGCAAACTCGATAGAGTCTCGTGTATCGTTGGTACCGACACCAGCAATTAATGGCACACGTCCATTAACGATTTTCTGAACAGCCGCAAAGAGTTCCAACTCCTCATCGTGAGTAAGTGTTGGACTTTCAGCTGTTGTCCCCGCCAAAAGAAGAGCTTCTGTATGGTGAGCCAAAAGATGCTCAATCAATTCTGGAAGCGCATCATAATTGATAGAGCCATCTTCGTGGAAAGGTGTAATAAGGGCTGTGATCAGTTTGACATCTCTTAATTGATCAATTGACATAATATTCTCCTTCAACCGTTTTCTAATCCTTTCCATTTTACCATAATTTTGACCAGACAGACAGATAAGTTAACAATTTTCTGAAAACGTGAGAACTGACTGTTTCAATATGATAGTCAAAACACAAAAAAACAGAGAGAAGTCTCTCTGCTTTATAGGATTCAGCTTGAATTTAGTATTTGAATACAAAACTAAATCCTTACTGATTCCTGAATCATAACGCAGTGATTGATTGGAACTACTCATGTCTACAACATTCGTACTTCCTAATCAACTGTGCGGGGGTTGGTATAAAAGCGAAGGAGAAATCAAACTCTTCGAGTTACTGATTTCTGTTTCGCTCCCTATTTCAATTCAAATTTCAATTCTGAAGTTGGGCGAACCAAGCCGCGTTCGTGAAGTGTTTCTGCGATTTGTACTGAGTTCCAAGCGGCACCTTTAAGGAGGTTATCTGAAACAACCCACATGTGGATACCTTTTTCAGCATCCAAGTCTTTACGGATACGTCCGACAAATGTATCACGTGAACCTACAGCATTAACGGCTTGTGGGTAGACTTGGTTAGCAACGTCATCTTCAAGGACTGCACCTGGGAATTCTGCAATAGCAGCTTTCACTTCGTCAATTGGTGCCACTTCTTTTGTTTCAATGTAAACTGACTCTGAGTGAG
Organism: Streptococcus sp. 3.1; assembly: GCF_016648915.1. Taxonomy (NCBI): domain Bacteria; kingdom Bacillati; phylum Bacillota; class Bacilli; order Lactobacillales; family Streptococcaceae; genus Streptococcus; species Streptococcus sp. 3.1. The sequence goes on from NZ_JACLQV010000004.1 coordinate 24,934, forward strand.
CTGACAAGACTGGAATACGTACACATGTTGCTGATACGGCAATGCTATCGTCTTCCATGATTTTCTTAGTTTCGTTTGTCATCTTCATTTCTTCGTAAGTGTAGTCATTTTCAGTGAAGACGTCGATTTGAGCCAAAGCATTGAAGGCGATTGGGAAGTGTTTCTTATCGCCACCACATGGCAAGATTTCAGCTTTAACATCACGTGGGTTAACGCCGTCATTCAAAACTTCTTTCAACTCACGTTGTGTTTCAAGGATTGCTCCCATACCAGCACCTGATACGGCTTGGTAAGTTGACACGATGATACGGTCCAAGCCCCATTTTTGACGAACTGGCTCAAGGGCAACCATCATTTGAATCGTTGAACAGTTAGGGCAAGCGATAATACCGTTGTGAGCATCAAGCGCATGTGCATTGACCTCAGGTACAACCAATGGTACATCTGGGTTTTGACGGAAGTATGATGTATTATCAACGACTACTGCACCAGCTTTAACGGCGTATGGTGCATATTTAGCAGAGGTAGATCCACCAGCTGAGAAAAGTGCAATATCTACACCTTCAAATGCGTCTTCAGTCGTTTCTTCGATGGTCACGTCTTGGCCTTTAAATTGCAAGACTTTGCCTGCAGAACGAGCAGACGCAAGGTAGCGAATGTTATCGATTGGAAGTGTTGATTCTTCCAACATTTTAATCATTTGAGCACCGACGGCACCTGTAGCACCGACAACAGCAACTGTGTATCCCATAGTAAAACCTCTTTCGGAATTTTCTATCAATTTAGTTTAGTGAATCTATTATACTACGTTTAAGCCCAGTTGAAAAGGGTTAAAAGGCCAAGAATAAAGAAAAGCCCCTACCAAATGGTAAGGGATAGGAGGCATCTTTCGATGAGAGTAGCAGGTTCACACAACTACTCAAGGTCCGCTCCTGCGTTACAATCTAATGTAGACCTCCTCAGCGCAAAAGGCTCCAAAGAGCCAATCGACTCATCGCATGTTTCTATTCTAGCATATTGAACGACAGAGTCAAGCTCTTGATTTCTATAAATACTTACTTGCCTCACGAATGCTAAGAGATGCCATTTGACTAGCATGTTGATCAATAAAAGCCCGAACCCAATCAGGATTTACCTTTGAGTAATTGCGCAAACTCCAACCGATAGCCTTATTAATGAAAAACTCTGTCTGCCCAAAGTTGTTACAGATAACCTCTGCTAGGAGAGCAGTATCTGTCAAATCTTTACGCATAAGCTGGTGGTCAATGGCAATACGTCTCAACCAAAAATCCTCATCAAGACTCCATTGGCGCATGATATTCTTGGTTTCTGGATAGTGAAAAGTAACCTCTCCGATGATAAGGTCCAATTGATCTATACTGTCCCACCATGATTTGGTTTGAGCCAATTCCTTTAGCTTTGGAAAATCTTCAGGTCTAAGCTCCTTCTTCTTTTTATCCAGATAATCCATAGCAATATATTGAAACTCACGGTAAGGTTGCTGCCAACACTCTTCCACAAAAGTCCAATCAATTGGATTTTTTATGAAAGGCTTAAAAAACTCTCTTTCAATCTTTTTGAGAATTGGTTTTTGAACGCCAAGAAAGCTGAATTTATTTTTCATATAAGCTTCCATTGCTGGGACTTTCGTTGAATCAGCTTGGTCTTCTAACAATTTCAAAAGAATGTTTGTATCCATATGATTTCTTCTTTTTTACATCAATGGTCCAATCAGAGAAAAGAGATAGCCACCTAGACGATGTGCTATAGGCATTTTTGACAAACTTTCCAGAGTGACTTCCTCTGAGAGCGCCTGGGTTTTCTCAAAATCTTGTTCTATGTTAAGCACTTCCAGATTTTTATAGAGATAGACCCCATCTTCAAAATTTTGATAGAGACTCCGGTAATCAGTGTTAATGGTACCTACCACAGCTTGTTTGGCGTCAGAAACATAAACTTTAGCATGGACAAAGCCTGGGGTATAACGGAAAATACGGACGCCAGCATCCAAGAGGACTTTAAAATAGGTCGTCGCAATATCAAAGGCATACTGTTTATCTGGAATCCCTGGCATAATGATACGAACATCTACACCTCGTCTGGCCGCAAAGGTCATGGCTCTGACCAATTCATCATCCAAAATCAGATAAGGCGTCATGATATAGACATAATTAGTTGATGTATTCAGAAGATGTAAATAAACATTTTCGGCAACCTTGTGGTAGGTCAGCGGTGAATTGCCATAAGGGAGTACAAAGCCCTGACTCTTTCTTTGTTGAGGTTTTTCTTGTAGATAGTGCTCCATATCCGTTTTATCTTCTATTCCAGTCACTGTCCACATGGTCAAAAAGAGAGCTTTTAGCGTTTGAACTGCTGAACCATCTAAGCGAAGGGCCGTGTCCTTCCAATGGCCAAAGCGTTCTCGTTTATTAACATACTCGTCAGCGATATTAACGCCACCAGTATAAGCAACTTGACCATCAATCACTGTTATTTTTCGGTGGTCTCGATAGTTGTAATAGGTCGATAAAACTGGCTTAATTGGCGAGAAGGTCTGAGCTTTAATACCAACCTTGTGTAACCTCTCGATATAATCGTAGGATAAGGTGGTCATCTCATTCATCCCATCAAACATAACACGAACGTCCAGTCCTGCCTTAGCCTTCTCCTCCAAGATGGCTAATATCTCTCCCCACATGATGCCTTCATCAATGATGAAATACTCCATAAAGATATAACGCTCTGCCTTTTTCAGATCCTCCAACAAGGCCGGAAGCATATCATCTCCAAGTTGGAAATAAGTCACTTTAGTATCTCTATAAATTGGAAAATGAGCAGGACTATGCTCCAGAAAATAAGCCAGTCTTTGCAGTTGCCTATCGCTATGAGGCAGATAGTCCTCAACCTCTGGCTCGGTAGCCAAATAGTCGGAAGTTTGCTGAGTAGCTTCCACAAGACGCTTTTTCAAACGTCTGACACCAAAATCAGCTAGCGAAAAATAGAGCAAGGCGGTCCCAAAAATGGGAAAGAGGGCAATGATGATCAACCAAGAAAGTTTGGAACGGGAGTCCATGGAACGATTGAGCAAATATAAAAAGGTAAAAACACTCAATAAGTGTTCCCATAAGATAATGGATGGGAAATGCTCTTGTAGGCTAATATATGAAAAGACAAGAAAGGCCAATTCTAGTAAGAAAAACAGGAAAATAGGTACCTTACGATTAAGTAGAATTTTAGCCCATTTAGACGGCTTCTGAGGCAATAGCCGGGCACTTATTTCTTGGGACATATAGGCTCCTTTAGTACAAAGAAATTAGCTCACAGTTCAGAGCTTTTTCTACGATTTTTCAATTATTAGTATCATTCTGGCGTGGGCAAATGACACAATCAATTTGTCGACTTTGACTAGACATTTCTAGCCTCCTACCGTATTTTCCTGACAGGACCATCTAAGGTCTTTTGCATCCAGACAATATCATGCCATTGCTCAAACTTGTAGCCCACTTTTGGAAAATGAGCAACTTGGACATAACCACGTTTTTCATGCATAGCAATGCTAGCCTCGTTCGGAACAGCAATACAGGCTAAGAATCGCAAAAAGCCCCGTTGTTCAAGTTCCTCTTCAAGAGCATCATAGAGCTGACTTCCCAGACCTCGACCACGGGCATCTTCATGCAAATAGATGGACAATTCAGTTGTCCAATTATAAGCTGTCCGGGCATAGTAGGTTGAAGCATAGGCATATCCGAGAACTTGTCCATCCTCTTCAGCGACCAGATAAGGGTAAGTTTCAAGGGTTTTATTGATACGATTCTCAAATTCTTGAACACTGGGAACTTCATATTCAAAGGTAATGGCCGTCTTCTCAACATAGGGTGCATAGATGACCTGAATAGCTTGTGCATCAGCCAAGTTGGCTGGACGAATGGTTAACATCATTTTCTCCTTCGACTTCATTATCTTTATTTTATACTATAAAAAAAGAGGGCTCAACCCTCTTCTTACAAAAATTGACATTACATCAATGGCGCCACTAGTTTGGTCAATAAGCCTAAGGCCTTTTGATGGAATGGAAGTTTTTCAACGTCAGTCGTGCTGACTCGGTGACACTGGTCTTTTGTCGCTTGGAAATCTTCCTCAATAGCAAGAACCGAAGAAGTCCTATAGAGATAGGTCGCACACTCAAAATGATGATATAGACTTCGGTAATCTAAATTAATCGTTCCTACAACAGCCCGACTATTATCACTTACAAAGATCTTGGCATGAATAAATCCAGGTGTGTACTCATAGATTTTAACGCCAGAGGCTAGCAGTGTTGGGTAGTAGGTCTTAGCTAGGTAGTAAGCTGATTTTTTATCAGGAATACCAGGCATGATGATACTAACGTCTACCCCACGCTCAGCCGCAAACTTGAGAGCATGGAGTAGTTCACCATCCAAAATAAGATAAGGTGTCATGATATGAACAAAATCACGCGCATGGTTAAGGATGTCAATATAGACATTCTCACCAACTTTATCCTTGTCCAATGGAATATCCCCATAAGGAACAACAAAGCCAGGGGTATCAAACGCCTTATGTTCAACCATATACGGCGTAACATCTAAAGTTTCGTTAGAATAGGTCCACATCTGAAGAAAGAGAACTAAAAAAGTATCAACCGCTGGGCCCTCCAGCATCAAGGCAGTATCTTTCCAATGACCGAAACGCTCAATCTTGTTGATATACTCGTCAGCTAAATTAACCCCGCCTGTGAAAGCAACCTTACCATCAATCAGCAAGATTTTCCTATGGTCACGGTAATTGTAATAGGTTGACAGGAAAGGGGTTACCGATGCAAAAACTCGAGATTGAATGCCAATTTTTTCCAATCGTTTCTTATAGTCAAAACTCAAAGTTGAAAATTCATTCATACCGTCATACAGGACTCGAACTTCCACCCCTTCTTGAACCTTTTGTTTCAAGATTGCTAGGATTTCACCCCACATTTCACCTTCACCAATGATGAAATATTCCAAGAAAATGTACTTCTCTGCTTTAAGGAGCTGTTTCTTCATTTCCTCAAACTTGGCTTCACCACTTGGGAAATAGGTCGTCTTCGTGTCACGATAAACTGGAAAGGAACCGTTCACATTTTCAAGATATTGGACCAAGTTATAGTTGCTGGTGTGACGCTGTTTAAGCTCTTCGAGGGCCTGATTATCTTGTTTCAGAATACCAGAACTGCGGTCAATATTGCTCTGAATAGCACGCTTCATCCCTGTGTAACCTATATCAAGTTTCGTATAAGCCAAGAGCAAGGTTCCGATAATAGGGAAAGGCAAGACTATCAGGAGCCATGTATTTACAGCCGTCGACTCCATATCACTTTGAAAGAGATAAATAATGGCCAGAATACGAAGGACTACTTCTGTAACTTGCAGGTGTATCCTATATTGATGCAACCAGAGGTAAGACATGGCCACAACAACAAGCTGCAGTAAGATGATTAAGAAGATAATCGTAGCACGACTAAAGATTCCACGAAGAAAGCCACGACGACTCTTATCATAAAGACGTTCAATTTTAGCTTCGTTTTTGATAGCATGACTCCTTTCCCTTTTTAATTAATCTTATTATAACCAAATTTGTAAAATTAAGCAAGACAGAAAAAGCCATCTATGTTAGGCTCAGATAAACACCACATTTATCTGAAAGAAACTAACATAAATGACCTATGCTCATCTTACCACAAACGATCTTGTAATGATAGAGGCTTATTATCAAGAAAACATAAAAGTTTTAGATATTGTGACTTCACTTGGCAGATCAAAACAGACAATCTACAATGTCATCAACTATCTGAAAGAGGGGCACTCTGCTTATGATTACTATAACCGATATAAAATCAATAAGAAACGCTGTGGCAGGAATAAAACCAGTCTTACGCAAACAGAAAAAGATTTTATCCAAACTCATTTAGTACAAAATTGGAGCCTTGATGTCATTAAAGGAACTTATCCAGATAGAGTTTCTTGTTCTATGAGAACTCTCTATCGACTAGCAGACCGTGGTATTCTAAAGAAAGAGGATCTCCCTTGGAAAGGCAAAAGAAAACCAAATGGTCATAGCGAAAAACGAGGAAAACAAGTGTTGCTCAGAGATTTACGTGAGAGAGCAGACAGTTATCCTAATTTTAAGACGGAATTCGGTCATCTAGAAGGGGATACAATTGTGGGAGAAAAACACAAAAATGCAGTCATTACCTTAGTAGAACGCTGCTCAAAAGCCATCATCACACTGAAAACCAATGGACGGAAAGCAAGTGATATTGAGGCCTCCATCAATCAATGGTTGTCTCAAGTTTCCAGTCATCTCTTTAAGTCGATAACTTTTGATTGTGGGAAAGAATTTTCTAATTGGAAATCTATTTCGAATGCACATGACATTGATAGTTTCTTTGCGGATCCAGGATGTCCTGGTCAACGAGGTCTCAATGAACATTCTAATGGCTTATTAAGACGAAATGGATTACCGAAACAAATGGATTTTACTAATATTTCTCAAAATTATGAGGCTGGGACAAAAGTCCTAGCCTCTCAATTTGTCTTTGGATTGTCGAGAAAGACGCAGTGGTTGAGTGGGCTCTACTACGCTGATTTCATCAGCTTTTACAGCCCTACTCAACTGTGCGGAGGTGGGACGACGAAATCGAATTCTAACGAATTACCGATTTCTGTCCCACTCTCAAGA
>NZ_JACLQV010000004.1:31768-194609 GCF_016648915.1 Streptococcus sp. 3.1
CCTAGGAAATCATTGAATTATCAATCACCCTACCAAGTTTTTCTGAGTTACTTGAAAAGTCTAACTTAATTTGACAATTTAGGTTCTTAAACGTCTCTCGTTAATCAACTAAAAATTATAACTAGCTGGGTGTTATCCAATCTCCCCTCACTATTAAGTTTTTATCATTTTTGATATAATGGTAGAGAATGAAAGGAGACTTTATGTCAACTAAAAATTTATCCCCGGTCTTAAAAACATCTTTTGTGCTACTGGCTATCCTGGTCCTTCTTGGTATTGTTATGCCTGACGGCTACCAAGTTTGGTCAGAACAACTGAGGGAAGTTATTTCAGATAAATTTGGCTGGTTTTACTTATTACTGGTCACGTCAATCGTTCTACTTTGTGGCTTTTTCCTGGTTAGTCCCGTTGGGCAAATCAAACTTGGGGAACCCAATTCGGTGCCTGAACACTCTACCATCTCTTGGATTGCCATGATATTTTCTGCTGGAATGGGAATCGGCCTTGTCTTCTACGGTGCCGCAGAGCCCTTATCCCATTATGCCATTTCAACGGTACGAGCTACCCCAGGGTCGCAAGAAGCCTTAGCCGATGCTTTCCGTTACACTTTCTTTCACTGGGGCATCCATGCCTGGGCAGTATATGCTTTAATCGCCCTGGCCCTCGCCTACTTTGGTTTCCGAAAAAAAGAGAAATATCTTTTATCGGTTACCTTAAAGCCCTTGTTTGGTAAAAAAACAAACGGTATCCTTGGTAAGATCGTAGATACGATTACAGTGGTCGCTACTGTTATCGGGGTGGCAACCACTCTTGGTTTTGGGGCAGCCCAAATCAATGGGGGACTCAACTACCTCTTTGGTATTCCAAACAATGCCCTTGTGCAAGTTATTATCATAATTATCACAACCATCCTCTTTACCATTTCAGCCCTTTCTGGTCTTGGAAAAGGGGTAAAAATCTTATCAAACACCAATCTTATTTTAGCGGTTGGACTACTCGCCATCACCATAATCATCGGTCCCACAGTCCAGATTTTTAATACCTTGACCGATAGTATCGGACTGTATATTTCCAATTTCTTCCGTATGAGTTTCAGTGCTGGTTCCTTTGGTCAATACAATCGTGACTGGATCAATACTTGGACTATTTTCTATTGGGCTTGGTGGATTTCTTGGTCACCATTCGTGGGAGTTTTTATTGCCAGAATTTCTAAAGGACGTAGTATCAGACAATTTCTATCCATCGTCTTATTAGCACCGACTGTATTAAGCTTTTTATGGTTTTCTACCTTTGGAACACTTTCAACGCATGTTCAATCACTTGGAAATGTAGATTTAACACAGTTTCCAAGTGAGCAGACCTTGTTTGCAACCTTCAGTCAACTGCCATTTGGTTTTATTGCCTCCGTTGTTGCTATCATCCTGATCGTTACCTTCTTTATCACGTCAGCAGACTCTGCGACCTATGTGCTAGCTATGCTCTCTGATGATGGGAATCTCAAACCAAAGAATGACCTTAAAATCTTCTGGGGCGTACTCCTTGCGACTATTGCCATCGTCTTACTTCTTTCAGGGGGCTTAGTAGCCTTGCAAAATACGCTGATTATCGTAGCCTTTCCATTTTCACTCATCATGGTACTGATCATGGTTTCCCTAGTCATTGAATTGCTACATGAAAAAGACAAGATGGGACTGTCAATCACACCGACACGATACCCTAAAAAAGATCAACCCTTCAAATCTTATGAAGAATAAATAACCCAATTTGTAAAATTAAGCTAGACAGAAAAAGCCATCTATGTTAGGCTCAGATAAACACCACATTTGTCTGAAAGGAACTAAGATAAATGACCTATACTCATCTTACCACAAACGAGCTTGTAACGATAGAGGCTTACTATCAAGAAAACATAATAAAAATTAATATAAAAAGTTTCTAAAATACATATTTAGACACTTTTTGTATGCTATAATTTTCATTAACACTATAACAAAGGAGAACCAAATGAAACGTTTAAATACTCTATTTCATATTATAAAAGTTACAGGTTTTAATCAATTTTTGACAAGTTTTGTAAGTTTTATTTTTATTTCAGGAGGAATACTTTTATTAGTTGAACCTCAAATAAGTAATTACTGGGATGGACTATGGTATGCTTTTGTCACATCAACAACAGTAGGTTACGGAGATATACTAGCTACTACTCTAATCGGACGTATTACTAGCGTCTTTTTAACTGTATATGGACTTATTTTTTTTGGATGCTTATCAGCCGTAATTGTCAATTACTACAGCAAATTAAATACACCTAATAATAAAACTGACTAACATATTTCTTAGTAACTGTAAAAAATAATTCTTTCTCTGCCAATTCCAAACGGCTACAATTTCCTGACCTCGCGATACTTCTTGACTATCCTCTCCAGTCTGAACAAGATTACCATCTTCGACATCATCTAAGTCTAATTCTTTCTTGATAGTCTTGAAGAGTTTTCCAAATCCAATCTGTCGTTTCCGATAAAGTCCCTCAAACAAATCACCCGTTATCCGTTCCTTCGTCTCTTCAGGCAAGACAATCACTTGTTTGTCATTCTCTTTCTCGACATCAAATGGATTTTACTAATATTTCTCAAAATTATGAGGCTGGGACAAAAGTCCTAGCCTCTTTATTGTTTTTGGATTGTCGAGCAAGACGCAGTGGTTGAGTGGGCTCTACTACGCTGATTTCATCAGCTTTTACTGCCCTACTCAACTGTGCGGAGGTGGGACGACGAAATCGAATTCTAACGAATTACCGATTTCTGTCCCACTCTCAAGAAATAGAATTCCTAGGAAATCATTGAATTATCAATCACCCTACCAAGTTTTTCTGAGTTACTTGAAAAGTCTAACTTAATTTGACAAATTAGGTAACAAAAAAATGAACTTAATTCATTACGTTTCTTTAATTGTTATCATTTAATTTATCTAACAGAGCCTCTGCTACTTTTTCTGGAATGCCAAGGGCATGGATATCCTCAACAGTAGCTTTTTGGATAGCTGTCATAGACTTGAAGTGTTTGAGGAGTTTTTGTTTGCGCTTAGGTCCAAGCCCTTCCACGCCATCAAGTTTGGAACTGAAACTATTTTTACTACGAACTTGACGGTGGAAGGTGATAGCAAAACGGTGTACTTCATCCTGAATACGGTGAAGGAGGAAAAATTCCTCGGATTGACGTGGCAAATCAATGACTTCTAAGGGGTCACCAAAGAGTAATTCGTTGGTTTGGTGCTTGTCATTTTTCTGAAGCCCCGCAACTGGGATAGATAGATTAAGCTCATTACGAAGTACGTCCTTGGCGACATTGACTTGACCTTGACCACCATCCATGATAATGAGGTCTGGTGGCGTTAAACCATCTCGTTTGACACGACTATAGCGACGACGAATAACCTCACGCATACTGGCATAATCGTCAGGACCTTCAACAGTCTTGATTTTATATTTGCGGTACTCTTTTTTATTAGGTTTACCATTTTCAAAGACAACCATGGCAGAGACAGGGCTAGTTCCCATGATGTTAGAGTTATCGAAAGACTCGATACGGACTGGTGTCGGAATCCCCATGAGCTTGCCTAGATTTTCAATAGCTCCTTGGGTCTTAGCCAAGTCTTTTTCGAGGAGATCAAATTTTTGGGTCAAACTGACACGAGCATTTTTCGCCGCCAGATTAACCAACTGCTTCTTCTCTCCCCGTTGAGGTTTGAAAACCTTGACCTCATCTCCGACCAGAGCTTCGACAGACTCTTGATCAATGTCTCCAGGAATAAAAATTTCCCTAGGCTTGAGATGACGACTATCCAGATAAAATTGACCCAAATAGGTTAGAAAATCCTCCTCGGCATCATTATAGTAAGGAAACATATTAACATCACGCTGAATGAGTTTCCCTTGGCGGACAAAGAAAACCTGAACACACATCCAGCCCTTGTCCACGTAGTAACCGAAAATATCACGATCCTGCATATCTTGACGGATAACCCTTTGTTTGGTCCTGAGCGTCGACACTGCCTCAATCAGGTCTCGATACTCCGCTGCACGCTCAAACTCCATCTGATCAGACATGTCCTTCATCTTGCCCTTAAGCTGGTTAACGATTTTATCATCATGACCGTTTAGGAAATTCTTGACATCCTCAACCAAACCTTGCCAATAATCCTCAGTGGTGTGACAGATGGTGTGGGCATTACATTGACCAATATGGTAATAAAAACAGACCTTGTTGGCAGGATTTTTACATTTCTTAAAGGGGAAAATACGGTCCAAAAGCTTCTTGATTTCATTGGCTGCACCAGAGTCTGGATAAGGGCCGAAATAAAGACCACCATCCTTTTTAACCTGGCGGGTAATCAAAAGCCTTGGATAGAGCTCCTTGGTAATCTTGATAAAAGGATACGATTTATCATCCTTGAGGCGAATGTTAAATTTAGGCATATTCTCTTGGATGAGGTTAATTTCCAAAAGCAGGGCCTCGATATTAGACTCGGTTACGATAAATTCAAAGTCTGCAATCTCAGATACCAAAAGCTCCGTCTTGGTATCATGACTTCCACGAAAATAGCTACGCACACGATTTTTTAGATTTTTAGCCTTACCGACATAAATAATATTGCCGAATTTGTCCTTGTGGAGATAGCACCCCGGGTTGCTTGGGAGCAGTTCCAACTTATGTTTAATCAGATCATTCATGCCTTCATTTTAGCAAAAAAAGAGCTAAAAAGCTCTTCGGAATCATGGCTATCATAGCTTTACTTGGACAAAATCTTCAGGATTTCCTCATAACTTTTGACTTGATAGGTTGGAACAGCTGGAGTCTCATTGACTAGGTTACTTGGATTGAACCAGACACTATCAATACCCGCATTATTACCACCCTGGATATCAGCAGTTAGACTATCACCAATCATGAGAGCTGAGCTTGGGTGAAAATCATGGACCTGATTGGCAATTTTATCAAAAAAGTCTGTAGACGGTTTGTGGGCACCCACCTCATCAGAGATGAAAACATCGTCGAAGAAAGGTAAAATACTCGAAGCCTGCAGACGACCACGTTGGATATAGCTAACACCGTTAGTCGCTGCATAAATCTTGTGGCCACGGTCTTTAACGTTTGATAAGAAAGCATGGGCCTGAGGCAACTCCTGCCCCTGTTGACTCAAGAAATGTTGGTAACGGCCTGCTAAGTGACTACCATCAACCTCCTGTCCAAAATGGTCAAAAAGACGCGAAAAGCGCGTGCGAAGCAATTCAGGTTTTGTAATCAAACCATGGTTGAGGTCCTCCCACATGGAACGGTTCATGGGATATAGTGGTCCTTGTAAACTTTGAGATCTTGTGAAGCCACACCAGCCTCTTCAAGCAAGTAGTTTAAGGCCAAATCTTCAGCACGGTCGAAATCTAAGAGTGTGTGGTCAAGATCGAAAAGTAAATGGGTATAGGTCATGGCGTATCCTTTCTGATACTTGAATCTTTAGGCTCTATTTTACCACAATCTAGCTATATATGAATAAATAAAAAAGGACGACCCGCAGGCCGCCCTCTCTGATTTATGAAAAATAAGTATTGCTTACTTAATAGAGCACTATTATATCTATTGAACCTTAAAGAAAGCTTAAAATAAGTTATTTTTTTATGGTTTCAATAGATTTTTACTTAAACAGCGAATCTCTCTAATTCATGGTATACTGAAAATACAAGATTAATCAAACGAGGCGTGTTATGAAAAATTTAAAATTTCAATCCGTTTTTGACATTATAGGTCCTGTCATGGTCGGACCTTCCTCTAGTCATACTGCAGGAGCTGTTCGTATTGGAAAAATTGTTTCTGCCATCTTTGGTGATATACCCACTGAAGTAGAATTTCAACTTTTTAATTCCTTTGCCAAGACCTATCGAGGTCACGGGACAGATGTGGCTCTTGTGGCGGGTATTTTAGGCATGGAAACTGATGACCCTGATATTCCGCACGCACTGGACATTGCATACGAAAAAGGCATCAAGGTCTATTGGAAAATCAACAAAGATAGTAATGCGCCGCATCCCAACACCACTCGTATTACACTAAAAAATGCTACAAAAACTATCTCTGCCACTGGTGTTTCCATCGGTGGAGGGAATATCCAAGTGACTGAGCTCAATGGTTTTGCTGTTAATCTCAAGATGAATACACCGACTCTCATCATAGTCCACCAAGATGTTCCAGGAATGATTGCTCTTGTGACCGATATTTTATCTCGTTATGGTATCAATATCGCTCAGATGACCGTCACTCGAGAAAATGCTGGTGAGAAGGCTATTATGATTATAGAAATTGACTCGCACCAGTGTGATGAGGCCGTCAATGAAATTGCTAGAATTCCTCATCTACATAATGTCAACTTTTTCAGCTAAGAGGGGGATTGCATGTTTTACACTATTGAAGAATTGGTTCAACAAGCTGACCGAGATTACCAAGGTAATATCGCAGAGCTCATGATTGCCACAGAAACAGAGCTAACTGGACGTGAACGTCCTGAAATCCTATCTCTTATGACTCGAAATCTTGAAGTGATGATAGAGTCTGTTCAGGCTGGTCTATCCCCTGAGAAATCACCAACTGGCTTAACCGGGGGAGATGCTGCCAAACTGGATGCTTATATCAAAAATGGAAAGACCCTGGCTGATTCTGCTGTTCTGGGGGCTGCTAGAAATGCCATGGCCGTCAATGAATCTAACGCCAAGATGGGCTTGGTTTGTGCCACACCAACGGCTGGTTCAGCAGGTTGTTTGCCCGCTGTTCTAACAACAGCTATCGAAAAATTGGGCTTGAGCCAATCACAACAACTAGATTTTCTCTTCACTGCTGGCGCATTTGGTCTAGTCATCGCAAATAACGCCTCAATTTCTGGAGCAGAGGGAGGATGTCAGGCCGAAGTTGGCTCTGCCTCTGCTATGGCTGCTGCCGCTATTACAATAGCTGCTGGTGGAACCCCCTTCCAAGCTAGCCAGGCCATCTGCTTTGTACTAAAAAATATGTTGGGACTCATTTGCGACCCAGTAGCCGGATTGGTCGAGGTTCCTTGTGTCAAACGTAATGCTATGGGAGCAAGTTTTGCCCTAGTAGCTGCCGATATGGCCTTGGCAGGTATCACATCTGCCATTCCAGTCGACCAGGTTGTTGACGCTATGTATCAGGTAGGTTCAGCCATGCCAACTGCCTTCCGTGAAACTGCTGAAGGTGGCTTAGCAGCAACTCCGAAAGGAAAAGCACTCGCAAAAGAAATCTTTGGTTGAGAATTAGTCGATATCCGTAGATTACTAATTCAAACATATAAAAGGCAAACATCTTTTAGTAGATGTTTGCCTTTTTCAGCTATGTCTAAACTTAGGATAGAATCTGTTGGATTTCTCGTCTGATACTATCTTTATCTAAACCATATTCCTTAAGAAGATAATCTTGTTGTCCTACTTGGCCAAAACGTTCTTTTATACCAAGTCGATAAACTGGTGTATTTACTTTGGTCGCCATCATTTCACAGATCGCACTACCTAAACCACCTATAACATTATGATTTTCAACAGTTAGTACTGGTTTATCCAACAACAAAGTTTCTACCTCAGGATGAATTGGTTTAACACGAAAGAGATCAATGACACCAACCGAATAACCTTCTTTTTCTAAAGAGTTCGCTACTTCTAAACAAGGAGCAACCATTATTCCACAACAAACCAAAGTAAGATCTTTTCCTTGTTTTAGATTAATATACCCTTTAGAGAAGTCTTCATCTCCTTTATATAGAGGGGATGGTTTTTTCCGAATAGTTCTAATATATTTTAAGCCACTCAAATGTAAAGTCTGTTGCAATACTGACTCAAATTGGATATCATCACTAACTTCAAAAACCGTAGCGTTAGGGACTAAGCGAAGGAGACCAAGCTCCTCAAAAGGCATATGCGTTCCACCATTCATCTCAGCACTAATACCGGCGTCTGATCCAATAACAGTTGCACTTAATTGAGCATAGCCAAGTGAAATAAACAACTGGTCAAATACTCTCCTTGAAGCAAATGGTCCAAACGTATGGAAATAAGGTTTAAACCCTTGGATGGATAAACCAGCAGAAAGGCCGACCATCTCTGATTCCATGATTCCACCATTAATGTATCGCATGCCAAATGCTTTCCCTAAATTATTTGTTCCCATTGAACTCGATAGATCCGCTTCTAATGCAACAACTTCCGGATGACTTTTATTAATATCAAGTAGGAAATCTCTGTAAACTAGACGCATTTCTTTTGCTTCTCTTTTCATACCATATCCTCCAGCCGCTTACGCAAGTCAAACACTGCTTTTTCTAACATTGCTCTTTGTTCATCTGAAGGGCGTAAATGATGATTAGCTGTCATAGTTTCAAGTTCAGGAACTCCTTGTCCTTTCACAGTATCTAGGACAATACACTTTGGTTGGTTAGAGGTCGAAGATTGCAATTCAATAATCGCATCGTAAATTTCCTTAATATCTGAGCCATCTACACGAATCGTTTCAAATCCAAAGGCTTTAAACTTCTCAACAAAGTCGCCAGGATTGCAGACCTCCTCTGTCGTCCCATCAAGTTGTTTTTTATTATCATCAACAAATACCAAGAGATTTCTCAATTTATGATGTGCTGCAAATTGAATTGCTTCCCAACATTGACCCTCATTTAACTCACCATCACCAACAATTGTATATGTAAAATGTGGAGAATCATTTATAATTTGACCATAAGCTATTCCAGTAGCAACGCTAATTCCTTGACCCAAAGAGCCTGTCGTCATATCAACTCCTGGAGTTAGATTTCTATCTGGATGTGACGGAAGTCGCGTACCATTCGTATTTAAAGAATGAAGAAAGTCTTTATCAAAAAATCCTTTTAAATAAAGTGTGCTATATAGAGCAGGACCAGCATGTCCTTTAGATAAAACGAAGTAATCTCTATCCTTCTTCTTAAATTGCTCTGGAGCCATATTCATCACTTTTCCGTATAACACGGCAAGTACTTCTACGACAGAGAGACTTCCACCATAATGTCCAAATCCTAAATGATTCAAGGTTTCCAGTGTATTTAATCTAATTTTGGTAGCAAAAGACTTTAATTCATGTACCTCTTTTGGACTTAGGGCCATAGCTTACTCCTCCTTAGCAGGTGCTTTATAAACGAGAGAAATTCCAACCATAGCTACAAGGACAACGATAAGACCAATAATAATACCAGCTTGTGAACCAACTTGGTTTAGAACACCAAGAATAATTCCTGACAAACCAAAGTCTGCATCTGAGAAAGTAGAACCTTGGAATCCAAGAGAACCAAGAACAGGCATCAAGAATACTGGCAAGAAGCTAATCAGAACACCTTGTAAAAAGGCACCAATTGTTGCTCCACGAACACCACCTGAGGCATTACCAATAACCCCTGCAGTTGCACCACAGAAGAAATGAGGAACAACACCTGGCAAAATGACAACAGATCCAGTAGCAATCATAAGGGCCATACTTACCAAACCACCAGCGAAACTAGAGATAAAACCAATCAAGACCGCATTGGGAGCGTATGGATAAACAATCGGACAGTCCAGAGCTGGTTTAGAATTTGGAACCAAGCGTTCAGAAATTCCCTTAAAGGCTGGTACAATTTCACCCAAAATTAAACGAACACCAGCGAGGATGACAAATACTCCTGCAGCAAATTGTCCAGCCAATTGAAGGGCATAAACTAAACCACTAGTACCACTACTCAATTCTTTTTCAATGTACCCTGACCCTGCAAAAATGGCAACGATTAGATAGATAATTGACATTGAAATTGTAATACTTACAGTACTATCACGTAAGAATGCTAAACTTTTTGGGAATTTTATATCTTCTGTTGATTTTGATTTATCCCCAACAAGACCACCAACAAATCCACTTAACCAATATCCCAATGAACTAAAGTGACCTAAGGCAACTTTATCATTACCAGTTAATTGAACCATGTATTTCTGAACGAAAGCTGGCGATAGACTCATGATAATACCTAAAGCTAGACCACCCAATAAAATTAATGGTAAGTTAGTAAATCCAGCAACTGATAAGATAACCGCAATCATACATGCCATATAAA
Organism: Streptococcus sp. 3.1; assembly: GCF_016648915.1. Lineage (NCBI taxonomy): Bacteria > Bacillati > Bacillota > Bacilli > Lactobacillales > Streptococcaceae > Streptococcus > Streptococcus sp. 3.1. The sequence goes on from NZ_JACLQV010000004.1 coordinate 41,930, forward strand.
GCGTATGATGACCTGTCAAAAAGATATATTTGAAGCGGGTAAATCTTGCAATAAGAATATTGAAGACCATACCTGCAAACATAATCATGGCTGTTGCTGAGCCGTAAGTTGTCAAGGCAACCGCTACAATCGCTTCATTATTTGGTACAACTCCTGATAGATGGAAGGCTTTTTCAAACATTGTTCCGAATGGATTCAAGGAACTTTGAATAATTCCTGCACCACCTGATACAACTAGAAAACCTACAAAGGTTTTAATACCACCCTTAATAATATCTGGTAATGCTTTCTTTTGAAGCACCAAACCTAGAATAGCAATTAAAGCCACCAATATGGCTGGTGTACTTACAATATCTAATAAGAACTTAATCATTGATAGAACCTCCTAAATAAGACCCTTTTCTTCACAAATTTTAGTTACTAATTCTTTCAGCTCATCCATATCAATAATGCTATTTAGTACCCTTACGTCACCTAGGTGTCCTGCTGAATCTTCCAAGTCACGTCCAACAATCCAAATATCCGCAGCACTTGGATCCGCACCACCTAAATCATAGTGTTCAACCTCAACACCAGTCACTCCTAGTTCGCTAAGAATAGATTCGATATTCATTTGAACCATAAAGCTAGAACCTAGTCCTGAACCACACGCTGTACCAATTCTCAACATAATTTAGTCCTCCTGTTGAATAATTTCTTTGATATCATTAAACTCTTGAGCTGTTAACAATCTTTCAACCTTAGCATTATCACGTAAAATCATCGTAAGATGTTTTAATGCTTTTAGGTGAGTCTGATTATCGACAGCAGCAATACAAATTAATAAACGAATTTCTTGAGCTGGATCATCCAGCAGATAAATTGGGTGGTCTAAAACCAACATGGACATGCCCACTTCATTAACACCATCTTCGGGTCTAGCATGGGGAATCGCAATTCCCTTTCCTAGATTAATGAAAGGTCCAAATTCTTCGACTTTTCCAATCATTGCTTCTGGGTAGTTGGCGGTAATTTGGCCACTTTCCAACAATGGCTGAGATGCTTTTCGAATAGCATCCTTCCATCCCATTTTTTCTGAACTTCTTTGAAACATTTTTTCTGTAATTAAATCTTGTAACAAAGGTAACACTTCCTTTCTCTGCATTTCTTCGTATATAAAATTTTTCAGAGCAATGCGTAATTCTGACTCTTGTGATACTGAAGCAAATCGTTTAATCAACTCAAGCAATCTCTCTAGCTCAATATCTTTGGGATCCATTTCTGGGAAATCTTTTGAGACTAATTGCACTAATTGTGAAGATTGCTCAACAGACATCATTACTGATACTAAATACTGAGGTTTTTGAGTCTCAACCTTGACTGTTGAAAATACTAAATCGAATTCATCATCCTTAAACTCGTGCAAACGATCTACTCGAGTGACTCCGATAAAGCTAACCTGAGGAAATAAAATGCGTAGATTTTCCTTTATCATTAGTGAAGAACTCGTACCATTCGGACAAACAATAACCGCTCTGTAGTTTTTTCTAGTCGACGTCTCATTCTTCTTAAGATAACCTCCAAAATGAACGACAAAGTATGCTATTTCACTGTCTGGAATAGGTAAGCCTACAACCTTTGACAATGGCTCCAAGGATTCCTTAACAAATTCAAATAAATCTGGATGCTGTTCTTTTATTCTATCTGTATAATCATTTGAACTAGGAAGACCAAATTTTAAGCGATAGTAAACTGGAATCAAATGCTTAATCAAATTTTCTTTGAGCGTGCCTTGCTGAGAAAATTGTAAAAGTGAGATACTTTCCATTTTTTCTACAATTTGATCAGTTAAAGTTTTGAAATAAGAAAAATCAACAGATGTATTTCCTTCAAAACCACTAGATAAGAGCCCAGCAATATATTGGCGATCTGATTGAGTAAAATTACTATCAAATCCCCCTAAATCATAAGCATTATCCAATAAAATATCTGCCAAATTACGTATCTGAGAAGGAACCTCTATCTCCTCTGAAACTACTCTGGAAACTTTCCTTTGATAACGACATAGAATAAGTGTTATTCCATACAAACATTCTTGTAGCTTATTGGAAATTGGCGTAAGGTGTAGAATTTTTGAATAATCCTGAACAAGTTTATTTAAAATCTCAAAAGTAATGCCATGAGGCCAAGCAGAAATAACATATTCAAGTCCCCAAAGTCCGACAGGAGAATTTAGTAACTCATTAACGACTTTAAAAGCCATCAAATGTTTCTGTTTTTCATCACCAAGTATAATGTATCCTTGAGATCTAGAATATTCTATATCCAAGTGATGAGTTTGCAGATTCTTTCTCAAAGAACGAATATCAGACAAAGTGGTATTCTTACTAACCTTTAAAAAATCTTGATAGTGCCAATTCGAAACAAAATCAGTACGACAAAAAGTGTAAAGGTAAATTAAATGTAAACGAATCCTTTTTGGAAGCTGCAATTCTTCAGAACCAATTAATGTCGTTATATTTTTTCTGTCTAGTATACCTGTAACATAATACCTCCCTTTATCTTGTTCAATTTTAATTTCACGATTAGAGAGATAGATAGTTAATTGATTGATACAATCTCTAACATCCTTTATAGAGAATCGAGTTTTTACAGATAACTCATATAATGAAAGACTTTGATTAGCCAGTAAGGTTATCAAGACTACTATAATTTTATGATCAATCATTTTTTAACCTTTCTACTTAAATTATATGATACCGCTTTCAGATTATAAAGCTAATTAGGGCACAATTTAGAGTACTGTAAAAACTCCGTAGATTGTGCCCAAGATAATATTCTAATAGATTGTAAAATAAAGCAACTTACAGAATCGAATTTTTTGAAAAGAAACTAAATTTCTTTCAGAAATATTTCTTAACAAAAAAACTTAGAAGCACTCATACTTCTAAGTTTTTTTCTTCTTACATAGCCTTTTCAACGTTTTGATTTTAGCTGAATAACCAATTTGTCAAAAAGTGCCATGTTTCTTTGGCAATATTCGCAAGGAAGGTTGAGAGACTAAATGCGTTGAATTTTTTGAGGAGGTTCTCAACTAGTGGTGTGACAGTCTTTGGTGTTTCCACTGGAGTGTTACTTTCTTCTTGCTTACCAGTATTATCCTGAGATGGATCTGGCACAGTGTTTGTACTGTCGTGACCATTATTTTGCCCAGTTGGTTCAGGCTCTGGAGCAACCTCAGGCTGATGCTCAGGTTCAACTGGTTTATTTTCCGGATTTGGCTCTGGACTTGGTTCTGGCTGAGGATCAGGTTTGATTGGTTCGTCAGTAGTGTCACTGCTTGTGTTTGTCATTTTTTCAGTTACGAAGAAGTTTTGGAATTCTACTGAGCCATCCCAAAGACCAAGACCGACATGGGCATGATTGAAGTAATTATCCACAGCATCAAATTGATGATGGAGTACTTCCTTGCCATCGACATAGACTGTCATAGTGTCCTTGCCCTTTTCAACCTTGACGTGGTGGTACTGACCGTCATTGATAGCTTTATCCAAGTGAGCTTCAGCGATGGTTTCACCACCAAAACGGAAGAGACGAACAGTGTCGTTGTCAGCAAATTGGACAGAGTAGGCACGACCTGGTTCTTCACGTTCCGCAGCTACAAAGAGGTTGACCAAACCATGTTGGTATTTGACATCGATATCATAGTCAAATTGCTTGAAGCCATTACTTTCATAGGCCATGAAGAAGTCATTTGCACTAACATTGCTATCGTAAAGGGTATCGTCATCAATATACCAATCACCAGTGACAGCTTTCAAGCCTTTAAGGTTGGTCGCAAAATTATTGAGCGTAATGTCAATATTAAAGGTCTTGGTCAATGATGGGTTTTCAACTGAAGTTGCTGTGACAGTGAGATGACCCTTGTGAAGGGCTTTGAGAGAAAGTTTATTGTCATGTTCAGTATAGGACACCAAACTTGGATCACTTACTGTCCATGTCACATCCTGCTCTTCAGAAGCTGGTGCGAGGTAAACTTGCAAATCCTTACTTTGACCAACTTCAAGAGCCAAATGACCTGCAACTGTGGTGTTCATGGCAACAGCCTTAGTGACTTCCTTCTTGTCAGTCCAAGTACTCTTAATTGGGTAGATAGCAATATTTGCTTTGGCTGGACCACCTTCAACCAAGACGCTCGCTCCAACGGCTCTTGGGCTTGGGAAAATCTGATTAGCACCAGCTACCGTATTCCCCTTAGCAAAGACTTCTACACTCGCACGGTCCACATAAAGATGCAAATCAATAGAACCATCTTCATTGCGAGTCACTTGTTGACTATTAACCTTAGTAAAAGCATCAGAAAGGATAGTACCAGATTGGCTACGGTCAATAGACAAAGTTTCCTTAGTTAAATCGTAAATGACCTTAGTAGCTTGACCATCACCAACGCGAAGATTAAATCCAACTGCTGTCGTGTCCTTACCTGGTACAAAGTGAGAAACCACTTCATAAGTATCGCCTTTGAAATCTTTAAGCAATTCATTGTCAGAAGCCACTGTGACATTTTCAAAATACTGGGCATTTTCTGTGTCACGAAGGCTTTCGTAGGCCTTAACAGGGGTTTGGGTCAAGAGGTAACGGTCGCCTGATTTAACCAAACCAAGGTCAAGGTTAAGGTTAAAGGTACCATTAAATTTTTGACCTACAGTATCTGCAACCAGATTACAATAATCTTCCCAAGTGTTCATCCAGTTGATTTCAGTCAATTGTGGGATGTTGGGATGGTCAGCTGTTCCAAAATCATGAACATAATAAGTCATAGCAGCATAGGAATCCTTACCAAAATTCATGATTTCGTCATGGTCTTGGTAAACATCATCAGCTACAAAGGCCCACTTGCCATCCACTTGTTTAAAATCACCAACCTTGTAAGAACGACCGCCACGTGAGAGGACCCACTTGAGTGCACCATCATTGGCTACAATCGGATAAAGGTCAGGACATTCCGTATGCAAATCCTTGTAGGTTGTTTCAACTTGCCAGTTCTTCAAGTCTTGTGAAGAATAAATGCGGAGTGGACCACCAGCAAGGACCATAAACCATTGGTTATCCCAGCGGAAGACCTTAGGGTCACGGAAATCTTGGTTTTGAAGGGGGTCCTGAGACCAGTCGGCAACTACCTTGTCATATTTTTGCCAAGTTCTACCCTCGTCCTCACTATAGGCGATTTCAATCCGTTGCCCATTACCATTTGAAGTAATAATAGCTACCAGGCCACCTTCCGGAGATTTGAAGAGGCCGGAGCTATTGGTACTATCAACCACGACAGAGCCTGAGAACATGTGACCCGTCGCATCTGGATAAAAGGCTATCGGCTCTTCATCCCAATGAAGCAAGTCTCGGCTGGTCGCATGGGCCCAGTGCATTGGTCCCCATTTGGTATCATCGTAAAATTGATAGAAGAGATGGTAACGTCCCTTGTAGAAGACCAAGCCATTAGGGTCATTAGCCCAGCCATCCTTGACAGAATAATGATACTGATCACGATAAAGCTCGTTGTAATAGACATCATCACTCTGTCTGCGGTGGATATTAACACGGTAAGTCAAGGTCACTGGACGACCAAGCGAATCGGTCACACTACTTTCAATAGTAAAGTAATTGGCACCTACAGCCACTGGCAATTGTGAAATATCTGTGTAGACATTTCCCTTGGCATCTTCAACCTTGATGACAGCATTAGGATTGTGCTTAGTAATGTCAAAGCCTACCGTCTCAGCATTATGCCCTACATATTGGATATGAAGTGGTTCTTGGGAGAAGAATTGGGCTTGTTTTTCAACAGAGCCTGTCTTTGAGGTTACCACGAGATTGTCAATCAAAGGAAGACTGGCACCGTCAAGATTGACATAACGGGTGTTTCTGAAAATGACATTGGCATTCCAATTAAGAAGACCAAAATAGCCCTCTGAAATAACCTGTGGTTGACCCTTGTCACTTTTTTGAAGAACAGAGTCACCTGTACTAGCCACAAGTACATCATTGACATAATAAGATAGCCACTGATTAGCCGCAACCACTTTAAGATTGTAGGTTTCATCAGCAGTTGGTGTCACATCTTTTTCATCTACGAGTTGAATATCCTGATTATTGACCCAACGCCAAAACTTAACCTTATGGTTACCAGAGTCCACATTGACCCCATACATATTTTTGTTACTGCTATCATTGTTACCACGGAAAATGAGGGCAGCTGCACCACCAGCTTCCTTGAAGGTCACATCCGTAGAATAAACAAAATTTTTGCCCTCAGATTGAGAATAAAGGAAAGAGTCTCCCTTGTCTTTGGCATCTGAATGAATGCCATCAGCCTGCATTTCCCAGTGACCATTTTGATCTGCGGTCATTCCCTCAAGATTGGTAACTGCTTCATTATTAGGCAAATCCGTTTTATCTTCTGTCACATGAACAGGACTTGTACTATTGGTTTCAACTGGCGTTTCTTGACTGTTCTGATTCAAATCAGCTTCTTTCGTTTGATTAGGCACTTTTTCAGCCTCACTAGCCTGTGTTTGGACTTCTTTTGGCTGATTAGGACTAGGCTGAGTGAGATTCTCTTGAGCTGTTATAGCAGATTCGGAAACAAGAGACGGGCTAGGCTCTATCACTTGGGGGACTTCTTTGGTCGTGCTGGGAGCAACCTCAACTTGTGGAGCAACTTGATGATCAGTCTGAGCTACCACCTCCTGAGGTATTGGGCTCACAGTTGCCTGTTCCACTTGGTCCGCATAGACAGGACCAGCCAGGGCCAAGCCTGCAAAACTTACCAAGGCACAGCCATAGACCCATGTCTTCCCACTTTTACGCATAAACCAATTTTTACAAACAGTATCATTCATGACTCTTCTCCTTCTTTAGAGCAACATTAAATGTTATCTCAGTTTTCATGAAAATTCAAAGTCAATACATTTGCCTTTATTAATAATCCTATCAAAGTTTCCGGAAATATCTTTAGGGTTTACATTAAAACGGTAAACGCTTACTTTTAATATCATTATATCACTATAATCTGAAAATACCATCTTTTTCTGTAATATTTTTCATATAAATGAAAAACTTCCGAATTTGCCATTCGAAAGTCCCTTACTTATGTTTAATCTGAGCCTGTTAGCAGGCTATTTCCAATAATACCAATGGTTACAATAGCAATCCCAAAGAATCCCAAAAGGCTAGGCAAAAGCAGCCAGTAAAATCAAAAGGCTAGCACTCCACATCCAGGACCCACCCGAAAGATTCATATTTCGATTAAAAATGATAAATTGCAAGAATAAGTGCAACATTTAGTCAAACTCATCCTCTAGAGCTTCACAAGCAGTTCTGTAAGCTAAACATTTTCGCGGTCGGTGATTGATATCATATAAGGCTTTGTTCAAAGCCTCCTCAGAGATAGCGGCTAAATCTGTTTTCTTTGGGAAATATTCTCTTAGTAAGCCATTTGCGTTTTCATTGCTTCCTCTCTACCAGGAAGAATAGGCGTCCGCAAAGAAAAAGGGAATTCCTAAGTTCTCCACCAGAGGATAGCAGGCAAACTCTTTTCCCCTGTCTGAAGTGAAGGTTTTAAGAGTCTCTTTTGGAAATAGCCTACAAAGTTGTTCGATAGCTGAAAACATGGCTTTGGCTGTTCTATCTGGTATCTTGAAAGCTAAGTAAAAACGAGTTTTTCGCTCTAGAAAGTTCGCTAAACAGCCCTTACTTTTGCCTCTGGAAGACACCACAGTATCGAGCTCCCAGTGGCCAAAAGTCTCACGATTCCTGACCTCTTTAAGACGTTTGGCAATCGACGTGCCAATCCTAAATGTCCCACGTGTTTCTTTGGGCTGTCGACTTTTTCCCTTTCGGCGCAGGACGCTTAAATCCGGATCAATCAAACCAGCATAGAGCCAATTATAGATGGTTTTAAAAGCTACCATTGGCTTTTGTTCAAGCTGATAGCGACCACAAATCTGTTCAGGTGACCAAGAGGCTTTTAACCCCTTCTCAATTTTCTTTTTCAACTTTGGTGTCAAACAAGACTTCCGACCCTTTTGCTTAGCCCTGTGGTCGTACTGTTCCTGTGCTAAGACGGCGGAATAACCATTTTGGCATCGTCTTAACTCTCTTGAAATGGTAGACTTATGGACACCAAGTTTACTTGCAATTTGGCAAGATTTCAAACCTAAATCCAAGTAAGTTTCTATCTTTATTCGGTCGGTTATGGTAAGATGGGAGTAGCTCATAGTTTTTCCTCGGGTTCTGTTTGTGTGGTTACTTACAGTTTACACCAATGAAACGCTATGAGTTTTTTTGTTGCACTATATTTTACAATTTATCAAAAAGAAAAACTGCAATTTCTACTTTACAGTTTTCTTCTTTCCTATAATTTTTAGCTTTTCACTATTTTGAAAAGATTAACACTTATTTGTACTTTTCTATCTCCGTTTCTAATAGACTGAGCATGCTAGCATTGTGCTCTTTGACACTGTTATTATCCCATTTTCGATCATATTTCTTGAGCAGGTCACTCATCGCCTTCAACTTGGGACTTTGCTCTATTATATTTGGAAAATGCTCAACCTTCTCAATTGGAAACCGATTCGAAAACTTTGAATTGGCTGAAACAGTGATGAGAGCAAGATTCCCCAACAGATCTCTATTTTCAACAGTCACTGAATTATCAGCGTTAATAGGGTGCTGAGGGAAGAAATGTTCGATAGAATTTCTGAACTGGAATTGGAAATTGCTAAATTCAGATGCTCTATCCCTCGCCAACAGATAATCCAAATAAGTAAAGACAATCCGATCGATACCAAATCCACTTCGATTTCGATAATCTGAAGATTCAATTTTTTTGCAGCAATACTTTTCTAAGGTAGGGATAAGGAGTTTGCCATCTTGCTCTTTATTCACATTCGTCAAGACTCTAGCAATCCAGTGCATGGTCTTAGGGGAAGTATAGGTCACGCGCAGGCAAGATTCTAGGAGTCGTAATTGTTGATTATCCGTTCCTTCTTCTTGATCCATTGAGTCTAAAGTAGATTTATAGGATGGTTTTCTCCCCTTTTTATCCTCATACATGACGAGCTTTTGTAAAGACCATTTCCCTTCGACCTTGTATTCACCGATATATTCTCTTTTAATAATATAACGATCAAATAGATACCGATACTTCAAAAGAGCATAGATAAACTCCAAGGCCTTTTCTTTACTAGCCCATCTGTCCTTTAATAAGTCAAGGAATCGCTTATCATCTAATCCACTATCACGATCCGTCTCAGTCATCTCCATGGCTTCATTGACCTGCAAAAGAAAATTTGGAAAGTTAATGATAGACTCAAACCGTTCATTTTCTTCTTCCCTATCATCAATTTGATTAGACACAGTAGAATCCGGCGCTTGCAAGATAGTTTTTAAGGTAAATTGAGTCTCATCACTGTTATTTTCTGCATTAAAAATGTCACGAAGATCTGAGAAGTCAGCCACCCTCAGCATATCCCAATTTGCACTAAATAGTTTTTCACGTATTTTTACTGGGAGAACCATCTGAAGATAGTTGTCCATTTGTGCACAAGCATCCCAAATCGTAGCTGCAATTAGTTTATCTTTTTTGTCCTCTTCACTGAATCCATTTTCAGACTTGATAGCACCCAAAATCTTTGCTTTCACAATTTCATGGAGCTCCAATTGCTCTCCACGAGTATTCATGATCTCAAAATAGTGATTCAAATCGATATTTTGAGGAACCTGGGTTCGGATGATTGTTACAGTAGAAAACTTATCTCTAAACCGTTTTTTATAATCATCATTAGCGTTTTTGCTCTGGAAATATTTCTTAATTATTTCATATCCTTCTACTAACTCTTCTGAATAAAGAGAAGGCTCTTTACTATCCATTACAGTTTCGATCTCACCTAGAGTGATGTTCGATTTTTCTCTAGCTTCAAATTTCAAAGGATTTCTTTCTACAGAAGGATGATCCAGATAACGAAGAAGCAAAAACAAAGTAGTTAAGCGTTGCTGGCCATCGATTACTTCATAAACTCGAGGTTGGACTTGATTGACCACTAAACTGCCAAGGTAATATTTACTTGAATTAGTTTCGTCAAGATCATCAATATCCATTAGCAATTGCTCAATTTCATCTTTTCTCCATGCGTAATTTCGTTGATAGATTGGGATGACATAGTTGACATTTTCAAAAACATTGTCCACATTCAATTCATCTGGTTGAATATACTTTTCACTTCTCATTAGACTAGTCCTCCTCTCCAAATACTTTATCATAGAGTTTTTGATAGCGTTTTTTATTCACGTTGGAATTCTGGAAAGCTTCCTTTGAGATAATATCTAAAACAATGGTATCCAACCCTATCGGATCCTGCATTTCAGAAATCAAAGCAAAGAGATTCAATCCCTTATTGATACGATCTGATTGTCCTTGTGCGTACTTATTTACCGATTCTCTATAGACTGCTTTCATGATCAATCTTAGAGAATAAGCCCATCTATGTAGAAAAGACAATCTTGCAGGTGTCAATTCCTTCATACTGAATTTATCGACAAAGAAGATCAAAATATTTATGAAGAGATTATAAACATAGAGATCACCAGTTCCGTTTTTTATGACCTCTTCTTCACTAAATCTACTATCGACCAAGTTCACAATCTCTCTATAGAGGTTGGCATAATGCAAAGTGTATGAAAAGAATCTTTTTCCAGCAATCAAGGGTTGGGTTAACTGGAATTGATTCAAAGGAATTCCAGTTGTTAGCTCATACACTTTGTCAGCATTAAAACGTTCCACATAAAGATGAGAGGCTTTAGCATAAGTCGCAAAATGATGGGGATTCGAAGGTTTAATTCCCTTAAAAGTTTGAATATCTTTAGTAGAATAATGAAGGCCATTTTTGTTCTTATACCATCTCACTAAGGGGAAGAGATTGTCTGCAAAGAGATCCTCCAGTTCGCTTTGATTTTTATTTTCCCAAGCTTGTATGATCTCAATCTTATCACTTTCAGATTCATCATTCATTTCTCTCAAATGATAAGATTTCAACAAATCATGTGGAGAGAGAGCCTTCCCCCGAGAATTCTGGGAGTCAAAGAATTGAAAAGCTTCCTGCTCATCATTCGTGATAATCTTTACCAAAGAACAGTTATCAAGAAGATAATCAGCATACTTTTTAACTTCTTGTCCGTCAAACTCTCTTAGCTTGCGCTTGATGATTTGGAAATTATGCACGATCGCTTCTCTAGATAGTTCATTATATTCCTCATTCAGCAAGGATGAAAGATTAGCATATGATGCCTCTTGAAGTATCTCATACACCACAAATAAAAGAATAGAAAGAGTTGTTAAGCGCTGCTGGCCGTCGACAATATTAAGTTTAGAAGATGCGTCATTTATGTTTTCTCTGTGGAGTACAACAGACCCCATTCGATATTCTGGAATTCTATTCTTAAACGCCTCATAAGTATCTGTGATCAGTCTAAGTGCTGATTGTGTTCCCCAACGATACGGTCTCTGATAATTAGGAATCGCTAACCTTTCTACCATCATTTCTCTAACACTGACAATGCGCAAATTTTCATTCAAGTTTGACATTGAACAACTCCTCTATCTACTTCAATTTCTTTAAATACGGTTTTATATCACTCATTATAACATTTTAAGAAGTCAACTCAAGATTGATGACGAATTTTTATTTATGACAAAGAAAAACAGCCAACCATTGGGTTAACTGCTAAAAAAAGTTATCAAGTTAATTATTAAAAGAATCAGTATCCAAATTCACTTTAAATCGTACTTCCAGTCTTCTCCATCTTGGTAGTAGAAAAATTCAGACAGGTCTTCTTCAAGAAAGATACGAAGCATATCCTCCATATCTAGAGAGAGGTCTAGATTTGGCAATTCTTTCAGGTCCTCCCACCAGACTTCCCCCTCTTCAGAGGATATTAATTCTCCGTCAAACTTTTCTGTCTTATAAAAGAGAACTACATAACGAATGCCGTCTTCTACCCAATCTTTCATTCCACAAATCCGGGGAGAAGCAATCCTTAAGCCAGTTTCTTCCTTCACTTCACGGATTACTGCTTCCGTAAATGATTCTCCCGCTTCGACATGACCACCAGGAAAGGTTATGCCTGGCCAGTCCTTTTTTTTACGATCAATAACAAGAACTCTATCGCCGTCTCTTACCATACAAAGATTTGTAAACTCAACAGTCTCATTCATACAAATACTTCCTAACTATGTTTGTCTTTTTCTTTAAGGATAGGATAAACAATCTCTACCCTATTCTTCTTTTAGTTGCACTTGTGTACGGGCTAGTAGGTCTCCTAGATGCCTCTTATCTTTCCTAAATATCGTCATTGCCAGTAGCAAAACTGCAAGTAGAGTCGCCGAATTAGAAAGGATAATGGATACCACATCAAAATCACTATATAAGCCATGAATCGTGCCCACATGACCGAGTTGCCAAGGTAAAAATTTGATAACATTTCTAATCAAGCTAGCCTGCACTGTTTTTTTCTGGTAGACCAGTTCAAGTCCAGCTTTTACCTTCCCAAAACTGCCATCATTTTTATAATCCAAGAATGTGAAAAGGAGCGTGATTGGCAAAACAGAGGTGAAAAATACAAGCCACTGCGACTGAATTTCTGTAAACTCTGGGACACCATTAAAAAAGATGATGTAAATAAGCATCGAACTTAAAAACAGAAGAACTAAATAAGCTAGAATGAAAAGATAATCAAAGAGAAATTCAATCATTCTTTTTTTAAACGGAATAGGGTTTATTGCTATAATTTTCATCATCATCTCCCCCTTTCTCATCTCCTATTATAACATTTTTAATATTCTAAATAATATTTGAGAGGAAAATCTGCTGGCTAGCACCCTCGCAAATTGAGATTGTTTCATAATTGTAAACTCCTGTAGGTTTTATTATACACTACTTCTATTATGGCTTTTGGACTTTATTTCAATTTTACGTTATATTATTATTAAAAATCTAAATCATAAGGAATTATGTATGTCAGAAGATATTAAAATCAAGATTGGAAAAAGAATTCGTGAAGAACGTGAGCACCAAGGGCTAACTCGAGAGCAGGTTTGTGACACCGAAGAAGAATTAACCGTCAAACAACTGATGAGAATTGAGCTCGGTCGCTCATTACCAACTATTGTCAAACTGCAGTATATCAGTGATAAATTAGGAGTTTCCCTAAACTATTTGCTAGGTGAAACAAAACTAGACATTCCTGAAGACTATTATAAGGCTAAATATAAACTCATGAAGTCTCCTGTCTATGGCGACCCCGAACGTATCAAGAAGAAGCTAAAAGATATTGAGGAACTCTACGACAACTATATTGATATTCTACCAGAGGACGAGCTTTTTGCTATTGATATCATTGAAAGAACGTTAAATTTTATGGTTATGGAAGAAGATAGTCTTATTGAATCTGTATTTGAAGACTATTTGACTCAAGCGTTGAAAAAAGAAGCATATTCCTTAAATGACCTTCTATTAATTTCATACTATGCATTTCGATGTCAGGATTATGACTATGATAATGAGAGAATTGAAAAATTTAGACATAAATTAATTAAGCAAGAATTACAAGGTGATGAGCTGTTTAACGTTGAACTGATAGGTGCTTTATCAGCTATAGCTGGGATATATGTGATGCATCATGACTATAAAGAAATGAAGTCTGTTGTTGATAAAATGTATGTTCTTATTGATAAGACACTTCAACAAGCTTATAAACCCGCAGTACTTGTATTTGAAGCAAAATACTATCTCTTCTATGAGAATAACATAAATAAAGCAACAGAGCTCTATCATACAGCCACCGTACTAGCCGAAGCCTTCGGCGACCAAGTCTTCATCAAAAATCTTAAAATGGAAATGAAAAAAGATTTAAATACGAAATAACAAATCTAAGTGACATAAATGTCCTTTTGATTCGTTATTTTTTTGTTTATACTCATTCATATAATCAAGTAGGAGAAATCAAGATATGACAAACCTTATCGTAGCAAAACAGTTAAGCAAACAATTTCAAAAATATAAAGCAATAGAAAATCTAAACTTCACAGTTGAAGAAGGTGAAATTCTAGGTTTCTTAGGGCCATCAGGTTCTGGTAAAACGACAACAATTAATATCTTAACAGGTCAACTCACTCCTAGTCAGGGAGAAACTTATATTTTAGGCAAATCATCCCTTCAGTTAAAAGAAAAAGATTTGTCAAAGATTGGTTTAATAACTGAAAATAGTGGCTTTTATGAAAAATTAACACTTCATGACAATCTTCTATTCTTCGCCAAACTCTACAATGTTTCACCAGATTATATTGACGATTTGATGAAACGTGTAGGTCTTTATGATCATCGTAAAACCTTGGCAGAAAAACTCTCTACAGGGATGAAACAACGAATGCTTCTAGTTAGGGCTATCATTAACAAGCCAAAAGTTCTCTTTCTTGATGAACCGACTTCTGGTCTAGATCCATCAACGTCTCAAACCATTCATGCTCTTATTGAAGAACTAAAACAACAAGGAACAACCATTTTTCTGACGACACATGACATGCACGAGGCTACCATTTTATGCGATAACATTGTACTTCTAAATAAAGGGAAGATTGTTGAAGAAGGAAAACCTGCTGATCTTATTCAGAAATATAATACAAATAAAATGGTAAAAGTGACCTACTGTTCAGGTCAAGAGAAAGTGATTCCCTTCTCTGAATTAAATCATATTACTGCAACTCAAGATATTCAAACCATCCATTCATGTGAACCAACTTTAGAAGACATCTTCATCCAACTTACAGGAGGAAAACTTAATGTTTAACCAATTGAAATCTTTACTATGGCTTAGAAAACGAGTTATCAAATCTAACAAAACCATTATCCTACAAATCCTCCTTCCTTTAGGATTTGCCTTTCTATATAAACATATCTATGAGATTCAAGGTAGTCTAAACAACTCAATGAAAGTCAATCTATTAGTCAATTGTTTAGCCTTATCTTTGAGTTTATCAGTTGGGAATCCAATCAGTACTATTGTTTCCGAAGAAAAGGAAAAAAATATTTTAAGAACTTTGTTTTTAAGTGGTGTTAACAGTACAAACTATATCCTTTCAGTTTTGTTTTACCCAGTGCTTATTAGCTTAGTGATGACAACTGCTATTCCGAAAATACTGGAACTTAATATTGAAACGAATTACGGTCCTTATCTTATCATCTCACTTGGTACAGCTTTAGTAATCATGCTAATCAATCTTTTCATTGGATTAATTAGCAAAACGCAAGTATCTGCTCAAGTAATTAGCCTTCCAGTAACAATGATTAGTATGTTTATTCCAGTGCTTTCAGGGATCAGTAAAGATTTTGATAATGTCACGAAGTACAGTTATATGGGCCTTTTCACAAAATCTATAAGCCAGCTTGAAACCTTTAAGTGGCAAGACCAAATAGCAAGCTCACTTTCTCTACTAGCTTGGTTACTCCTCTTTACTGCACTGACCATTTTACAATCTAAGAGATTACGAAAAATATCTTAATTCAAAACCACAACCATCTAACACTCAGTCTAGATGGTTGTTTTGTTTATTCCCTTCTTTTCTTCTAACTATAAAACAAACAACTTCTTATAGTCTTTTCATTCACATGATTTTAAGGTATATTATTATATAATTAAAACTCAAGGGAAATACAGATGTCCGAAGATATTAAAATCGAGATTGGAAAAAGAATCCGTGAAGAACGTGAACGTCAAGGATTAACACGTGAGCACGTTTGTGATACCGAAGAAGAATTAACTGTCAAACAGTTGATGAGAATCGAGCTCGGACGTTCTTTACCAACCATTGTCAAACTGCAATACATCAGTGATAAATTGGGTGTTTCCCTCAACTTTTTGTTAGGTGAAACAAAACTAGACATTCCTGAAGACTATTATCATGCTAAATATAAACTCATGAAGTCTCCTGTCTATGGCGATTCTGAACGTATCAAGAAAAAACTACAAGATATTGAAGAACTTTATGAAAAATATATTGATATTCTACCAGAAGAAGAACTTTTAACCATCGATATCATTGAAAGAACCCTGAATTTTATATCTGAAGAAAAGAAAGAAGATCTTGTTGAGATTGTATTTGAAGACTATTTGAATCAGGTATTGAAAAAAGAAGAGTACACCTTGAATGACCTTTTGTTGATAAAATACTACTCTGTACAATGTCAAGGGTCTTCATATGATAAAGCTACAATTGAGCATTTCCGAATGAAGTTAATAAAACAAAGATTGCAAGGTGATGAATTATCCAATGTGGAACTATTAGGGGCTTTATCAGCTATAGCTGGGATTTATGTTATGCATCATGACTATAAAAACATGAAAACTATTGTTGATAAAATGTACGAGGTCATGCATTCTATTATGCAACATTCCTATCAACCTGGGATAGCAATGCTTGAAGCAAAATATTATCTGTTCTATGAGAACAATAGAGATAAAGCAAATGAGCTATATAATAAAGCTACCGTACTAGCTGAAGCTTTTGGTGATCAAGTCTTCATAAAAAATCTTAAAATGGAAATGGAAAAAGATTTAAACATAAAATAGAAAATATATCATCAACATTTTAAACATGATTCATTCCAAATGTAATAACTACCAAAGAAGCATCTGAAGTTAAACTCAGATGCTTCTTATCTTTCCTGAATATCGTTGAGTAAACGAAAGTTTTTCGGCAACGAATTTTTGAGTGAAATCATTGTCTTCTCTCAAATCCCTTAAACGTCGGTACATCAATCTTTCTCCTAAGGAAAAGTATAGAGGAAAAATTTTATGTATTGTCCTAATTGAACAATATGAAATATACTCAATAATATCCACTAGTATTCAAGTATATTGATTGATGCTTTATTGTTTGAAACAGAAAAATAATAAAGTATATTCCATTTATAGAGGGTTGATATGTCTTATTTATATTATTTGTAGGTATTTATTTACTTTATTTGATAATAACTCTTGATCCATGTTTAAAGTACCAGTTATGATAAGAGGTTCCAGAAATGTTAGACCTGTCAAATACTGAATCGTAGTGATAGGCTTTAAAATCTCTTCAATTGTTACATGGAAGCGGCCGTTTCTCGTGTAGTCATCTTGCCCAGCTCCAAAACTAGCTACCAACATGACTTCCTTGCCTTGTAAGGCAGTACCAGTCGAACCATAGGCCCAACCGTATTCAAAAACAACGTCAAACCACTGTTTCATGAGGGCTGGCGTTTGGTACCAATAAATTGGGAACTGGAGTACAATGCGATCACTTACCTCTAGAATCATTTGCTCCGTTTTGACATCAATGTCAAAATTGGGATACAGTTGGTACATATCTCGCACGTCATAACCAGCTCCAGCAGCAGCTGTTGCCAGTTCTTTATTAATGCGTGAGCCCGTTTTTAATTGAGGGTGAAATGTAAAAATTGTGGTTTTCATATCGTTTCTCTTTCTTATCTTAATTATGCTTGACCTTCCTTAGACACAAACCATACATCAAAAACGCACTAGAAACACATTACTCAAATGCAAAATTGGAGGGGACCAATAAGCTTATCAAAGACATCAAACGTCTGGGCTTCGGTTTTAGAAACTTTATTAACTTTAGGAAGCGTGTTTTCATCACTCTGAACATACAAAAAGAGAAAACCTATCAGGTTCTCTCTAGATGTTAGCTTTTCGTCACCCACTACAGTTGACAAAGAGCCATATTTAACCTGTCTACTTGACAGGGGGCATATCAATCATAGCGGGTGGTTTATTTGTTTCGCACCTTCGGAGCGAAACGGACTAATAGTCACATAATAAAAAGGAATTAAGCAACCAAACGCTACTTAATTCCTTGAAATTATCTCATCACCTCTATTAGCCTTTAAATTTTGATAGACTCTATTTTCTAATTAATATGACCAATATTATCAATACTAACCCTTTCAATCAATTCATTAGTTGTCGAAACTAAGTACATTAATAAATCCAAAAAGAGTATCAATAGTAAAGTAAACTAAATAATTGAGTTATAAATGGCTATTTTCACAAAACTGTTTCATCATCACACTATCTCAGTACACAAACCATTTTTCTATAGCTTTGTCTTAATCTTGATCTTTTTTCTTTAATCCAAGAAACGCACCTAAGGTAAACATTATTCCGGCAACTAATGACATGAAGACTTCGCTAACTGTTCCGGTTTTTGGCAACCTATCATTGTTAGTAGTTGATTTACTATCAATATTGGTATGTTTATTATCTATGTTCTCTGGTTCATTAAGATAAACTTCCTTCTTATTTTCAAAGTTTTTATCATTTTCATCAGGAACTTTAGCTGTGACATCCTTAGTTGAATCAGATTTGTGTGAATGATTTTCTCTTTGTAAATCCTCCTTTTTGTAATTTTCATCTAAGTGACTATGATTTTCTTGCACGTTATCTTTCTTTTTCGATACATCAAAAGTAGGTTTATTTTCCTCCTCCTTTTTCTCCTCTATTTTCTTGAATACAGGTTTTATAAGAGTATCTTTTGATACATTAATAACATAGCCAGCATCTTTTTTCCCTTCGACACCAGAAATTTCCCAGCCATCAAATTGATATCCTTTTTCTAATTCACCCTTATAGACAGGTAAAATGAAATCTTCTTCCGACACTATCGTTGAACTCATTTCTTTTCCATTTTGAATGGTCACAGTTACCGTATGAGGTTTTAGTTCGCTTACCTCTCCCGTATCTTTGTTTAAAATGAATTCTTTTACGGTTGTATTTCTTGCAAAATCTTTTACAACAATCTTAATGTTTAGTGTCTTATCTGTTAGTTGTTTAATATCATCAAATGATTTATATTCTTTTCCATTTACATAAATATGTTTGTCTTGAATCTCACCATCGAATCCATTATTTCTTTTATCATTGATATTAAAGACTACAGATTTTCCGTCAGCATATTCAATACTAGTATTTCCCTTAGGATCAATGTTTACTTCTGGTTTAACATTATCATATAAAAATTGATAGTGTACTCCAACCGCTTTCGCATTCAAATCGCTATAGCCAGTTTGAAGATAAACATTTCCATCCATATCTGTTACCTTATCTGGGAATCCGTTTGCTTTATAGTCTTTCATTCCCCAGTCCATGATGTCACCGTCTTTAACATTAAGCTTAATATTAAAATCTCTAGTGTTATCAATGTGTAAATCTCCGTAGATTAAATAATTATCTACAACCGATTCATTAACTCTCAACTCCCAGTTAAAACCACCCTTATCAGAAATCTTACCTCTTAAATAAAATTCTGGATTTCGTACATAAATTTTATTAGATTTAGATGGATTAAAGTAGTTCTTGTCCATTGAAAGATTTACTGGTTTTGCATCAATAAATAACATAGAGCCATCTTCTTTTATAGCTTCTACGTTGGACTCATCCTCCCCATGATACTCTTTATCATCTTTACCAAATAATACCAGTTTAGAAGAATCTGTTACAAGATTTCCATCTTTATCGATTGCCTCCCCTTTATCATTCATTTTAAAGGTAAACACTTGATATTTTACAATGTTAAAGCCATCCAAAGCCGACATTAATACTGATTGAGTACTTCTTCCATCTTCAACATTTCTACTATCAGCATAAATTATTTTTTCTGATAGGACTCTTAGATTAGGATTGGCCTTTTGTATTTTTGCTATATCTTCCTGGCTATAAACTCCATTTCCTTCTAACATATCCGTTTTTCCAGGATTATAGGTAGTCACTTTTAGTGCATAGCCTTTTCTTAGAATGATGTTATCCTTTAACAGATATTGTTGTTTTTCTGAATCAGAATAGATTTTACCAGATTCCATTTCCGTTAAATTGTTTGGTTTGTTCTTTGAAAGATCACCTTCTCCTAATTCTATTACATTCCCATAACTTGATGTATAGGGATATTCTGTTTTAGTTTCCTTATTTTTTTCAGGCATTCTAATTTTAGTTTCAGCTTTTATCTGATCATCATCTTTAACAAAGAATCTCATATCTCCTGCAAAAGCTAATCCATCCACAATATCATTAATATTAGCGTATAAATCAAATGTCATCGTTTTTGATTGGGAATCATACTTAGTCGTTTTGATTTCTACAGATCTATAGTTATTGCCGTAATATACCTTGGCATTTTTAGAAACATTACTTATCTTTCCAAGAATTTCAAAGTGTCCATCTTTAGACGGGCTTAGAACACCATAAATTTTTGATTTGATTTCGTCAAGTTTTTCAGTTTCATATTGTAAGGCACTACCATCGTCATAAGCAATGATATTTCCCTTATCATCGTATTTATAATCGTATTCCTCTGTTCTCTTACCAGTTTCACTTGTAAAGTCATCAACTTCTCTAAATTTCTTTTTAATGAGTTTCTTTAAGTCTTTACTTTCAAAATCTCTAATTGTTGAAATAGTTTTATGAATAGTCAAGCTTGATTTTTCTTCGATAGACTCTTCATTTTCTTGATGATTTTCTTCCTCAGTTGTATCTTTTTTAAGACTATCCTCTTTTCTATTTTCTAAATTTTTAAATTTAGATTCGGAAATCTCGCCAAGCTTTTGGTATTTAGATGAATCTTGATCAGGATCTACTAGATAATAGGAAATCATCCCCTTTTCATCAGCATGATCAGCAAATTTAATTCTATGAATCTTTGTGAAATTGCTAGATCCATCTAATGCAATGACTTCAATGATTTTTCCTCTTAAATCTCCTGCACCATTAATTTCATAAATAGTATTTCCGTCTTTGTCTAGTTTCCTATTTCTTCCTTGACCCTCACCTGCATAAGTTACTTCAAGATTTTTCTCAACCTCTCCATCTTCATTAACCAGAGCAGCGCCTGCATACCAAACTTCGTTTGCAATCTCGTCAAATTTTTCAGGATGTTCTTTTTGATCTCTCGCAAATAAGGTTTCATTCTTGTATTGATCTTTTACCTTGTGATAAGTATCCTTTGTAATCAACTTAATTTTTTCAGGATTTGAAAAATCAACCGAAACAATCTTAGGGGCTGTATTATCAATTTTTACAGGAATATAGGAAACCTGCCATGGGTAATCTTTAGTTAATCTATATTTAAATTTATAGAAATATTGACCTTCTGCAATCGGTTCAAATTGTCCTCTTATCTTAGTAGCAGGATCTTTGGTATCCTTGCTTTCTGGTGCATTTTCTTCTCTACCTCTAGGGTTATAGATGAGTCCATCCCATTTCAAGTCGCTCCAAACTTTTAGCTTAGAAGATTTGATTCCCTTTGCATCATTTCTCTTAGAGTTTAAAATTCCTCTAATAAAGTGTTCTCTCGAAATGACTTTTAAGTCTCTTTGATTTTCTCCCTCTTTATTTGTATTTACTATTGAAATCAATCCTTCTTCTGCACTTCTTAATACAAGTGGAGAAGGTGTTAATCCTCTCCCAAGTTGAGCATCTTGAGGATTTCCATTTGAATCTAAAGGATAAATTTTAGCAATATTAGAACCACTTGATGATGGTGCGTTGATCCCTTCGTTATTGAAAGCAAACAATTCTGGATTTTGATCTAGGGATGTTGTATTTTTATCTTTTCTATTTTGTATAACTCCTGCTGGATTAAATTTATCTATACCTTCTCCACCAATCCCCTTATTTAAGGTTCCTGGAATTTTCGGTTTGCCATCATCATCATAACCTTCCATTGTTTTTGATTTTGAACCTTCTTCCCAGGCCCATTTATCAAGGATTGGTTCGTGGTTCCAATTCCCAGCAAATCCCATTAGAGGCATCGATAAAGAAGGTTGGAAGTTTATTTTCTTCCCGTTGGAGTTCAGAGCTTCCATTTCTTCCACTGACTCAAAATGAATAAATGATTCTACAAATTTATTTTTGTTTTTAGCCTCCCCAACATTTATAACCGCATTTAAATCAAAGCTAGAATTTGGACCTATAGTGAAAGTGTCATGCTCAAATGTAATATTTGCTCCTTTGATTTTTTCTGGGTGGATTTCTGGAACAATTTGCTTACCATCTGGAGATTTTTCATCTTTGTATGTTTCATCCAGTTTGAGTCTGTCAGTTAGAGCATCTGTAGTTATAGCAGATGCTGAAACTTTAAAGGTTAAAGGTCTGTTTGATGTATTGTGAAGCTTAATTGTAAAATATTTTTTATCTCCTTTTATTTCTTTAAGAGAAATAGAACCATAAGAGTTTACCAAACCTTTAGAATCCGTGTTTTTAAAAGTAGCTACGACTTCATTTCTCAAAGCATTGGCAACATTAATTAGCCCTGCTCCCTGTTGTCTAGGTGATGCAAAGTATTGACTTTTTTCTTTCCAAGAAGTTGCATCCATCATAGGGCGTGCAGTATTTTGTAGGGCTATTTTTGTAAGACTTGTAAGATCTATTTTGTCATCTCCCTTAAGATTTTTCAACACAGGTCTTTCAAGCATTTCCTTTAATTTTGGTCTAATCAAAACAGTAGAAGCTGCCACGATTGGAGTTGCCATACTAGTCCCTGACATATAACCATAAGTTGATTTCCCATTAATGACATTGAGAGTGGATTTAATATTTTTACCGGGTGCTGAAACATCTGGTTTTAAAAGTAAATCTATTCTTGGTCCCCAAGATGTGGACCCTGCTGGAACGATGATCTCTTCTTTATACAGTTCTTTGTCTGTGTCAGGTGCAAACTTAAAGTCAATCTCTTTTTCGTCACCTACATTCGGTTTATTAGAATTATAGCTTGCCATATCAATTGGATAGTATTGCTCCAATTTATCTTTAAAATCTTCTTTATTATTCCTTTTAACCTCAGTTTTTTTATCAGGGTTAATCATGTTCCATAACTTTACACCATCATCTCCTGAAATTGAAAAAACTTGACTAGTAGTTCCTTCATCCTCCTCATATCCCATAGCTGGAAGCTCTGTCCAATTATCTCTATTGTAGTAATTTACAGTATTTACAACCATAATGCCACGTGCACCCTTATCCGTTGCACGTTTAAAAGCATTTTTTAACTCCTTTGTATAAATTCTATCCATTACTGCAATTTTGCCTCTAAGATCCAATCCTATCAAATCTTTGTCTTGCCCCTTGCCTATATATACAAATTTTAATTTACTAGAAGCTTTTGATCCTTCTTCATTTGTTATGATTTTATTCTTATCGAAAAAGGCACCTATATTTCTATATTTAAAACTTTCTCCACCTATGTTAACTTTATCAAACTCAACTGTTTGATTTTTAGCAGATGCGACTGCTATCGCATCTTCATGTGCTGCAGTTCGTGTTACATTTCCAGTGTCGGTCATTTTCAGATTATTATTTGCCACTAAATCCCATGAAGAACTTGAAGCAGAAGTCGCATAGTTACCCGTAGCTACAACCATTGGAATGCCTGCTTTTCTTAATGCTCTAATAGCTTGCCAATATTTCTCACCTACAAGACCAGTTCCTGTAAAGCCAGATGATATCGAAACAACATCGACATTGTGTTTGATCGAATCTTCAATAGCATGAAACATTGTTTCATCTCCTGCGAAGCCAAATCCTGCGTCAGAGTACATTTTATAAGAGAAAATCTGTGCATTAGGAGCAATTCCATCTATTCCGTTAAAGTTTTTAATATCTTTTTCAGTATCATTTCCCGCAAGAATCCCTGCAATATGCATCCCATGTGGATCAAAATAATCGCTTCCATCATCAGCTTTTTCTACAGTAATTTTACCACCATTATAATAATTGAAAGCATGAGGGATTTTATCACTCAACCAGAAATTTTTATCAGTACCTTTTAAGTCTTCTTTTTTAAATCTCATTGAGTCTTTAGCATCATCATCAATCCTCATGGCCTTATGCCTATAATCCGTTCCCGTATCGATATTTGAAATGACCATACCTCTACCATCAAAGTTTTTCCCAAATGGTGCATTGATAGATTTTAGGTAATCGATTGCCTCTTCAACTCCAATTTCTTTTCTAGCATGATTCATCATAGGTTGGACTTTTTGTGACCTTTCAACCGATGAAATACCTTCTATTAGTTTAATTATGTCCAGAGTATCTTTGGTTGTTTCAATAGCGCTACCGTTAAAAATTCTATCATAAGTATATAAAACTTTTGTATTCTTAAGATTTGATAGTTCCTTGATTGCTTTTTCTCCAGATTCTTTATCTTTAAATTCAGCAATATAGACAAGTTTATCCTCTTTTTTGGGACTTTCTGGGTCTTTACTTGCAGACGAGTCCGCTTTATCTCCTTGGGATTGATTGGAATTTTCTTCTTTGATTTTTGCTTCTTCATTGCTAGTGTTATTGTCTATCACAGGATTTTTACTAACAACTTCTTTTTCCTCAATAATTGTTGTTTTCTTTTCTTCAGTATCCTTTGAAGTTTCTATAACATTATGAATATCTTCAAGTTTTTCTTTGTTTTCGTTTTGTTTACCTACTACTGTTTCTTTATCAGATATTTTTAAAGAATCTTCAGAACTAGGTGTATCTGCTAGGATTACCTCATTAGGGACATATGCTGCTAAAATAACTGCAGCTGTGGTTAATGACAATACTGTACTTTTTTTCATTTTAATTCCTTACATATTTATTTAACTTCCAATAGATAGTAAACTTTAACTTTGCTAGCATTTGTTATAAAAAGTTTTACTAATACTCTTCGAAGATCGCATCAAACCGCGTCAACGTCGTCTTAGCGTATGTATGGTTACTGACTTCGTCAGTTCTATCTACAACCTCAAAGCAGTGCTTTGAGCAACCTGCGGATAGTTTTCTAGTTTGCTCTTTGATTTTCATCGAGTATAAGTATTATCTAGGAAATAGAGTAGTACATTTATATATAATTGTTAGCTCTCCAGAAAAATAGTATATCATTTAAAAAATTTAAGTCAAGAAAAATTAACCTACATTAATTTATTTTTTAATAAGCGTTAAAAACATAGAGTCAAAAACTTTCGTAGTTAGCTGGGGTACATTATCAGAACATTCACACCATCAAAAATAGTAGCAATCAACTTAAAGCACTAGCAACATCACAAAGTCAAACATCATTAATGAAATATCAGCGCTATTAAACAATATAAAAAACCGCTAAGAATAAGACTTAACGGTTATCTTCTACATATCTATTTTTTCAAATCCTCAGTCGTTTATCTACCTATAACCTAGACTTTACGAGTGCCTTGCTCTACCAACTGAGCTAAATTGGCTAACACTTTTATAGTATGGCACTCTCAATTTTTTGTCAGGAAGTTTTAAACGATTTTCTTTATCAAAATCTGGCAAGGATTCTGGGGATCCCAAAGTTGAGGAAAAATCTCTAATTTTTTAAAACCAACACTTCGATAAAAGACAATTGTTCGATCATAATCTTTATTAGAGCCTTCTGCTACTGTTTTTACCTGTAGGTAGTCTACTTGTTTGCGTGCTTCACTTTCTAAAGTAGCAAGCAATTGACTCCCAATTCCTCTACCTTGATGAGCTTTTTTTACGCCGAGACAATCAATCTCTGCACACTCTTCACTAGAATAGGACAAGCTTACAAATCCAGTCAAATCACTCTCCTGATAGGCTGCCCAAACTTGCAAATCTTTGGCTCCTTCGATGTAGGCTTGCGTGCTTTCAGGTATTCCAAACCATTCTGGCAAATCCTTTAAAACCTCATCAACAACTGCCATTTTTTGATCTTCATCCTTGACTTCTTCAATTGTAAACATCATAAGTTCCTTTCTTGATTTTAGTCTTACTTTCCCCCTTACGAGCCAGCACTTTCGTAGGCATCCAAGCCCCTATCCCAGAGTTTGAGGGAAATGAAAAAGAAGACAAGGGAAATCAGAATCAAACCACCGATATCAAAGAGCCCATTCTTACCCTGCAAGAAATAACTGGCAGGATAGTAAGCCGTAAAGGCAAATGGCACGATAAAACTGATCAACCAACGAAGGAGCGAATTGTAAATGGAAATCGGGTACTTGGCAAAATCATTGAACATATAAAAAATATAAATCATGGCGCCTGACTGTTTAGTCCAAAAAGCGATACTGGCTGTCGCTATTTTCAAGGAAGTATAAATCAAGGTAGCAAATGGAATACAGACTAGGAAAATCAGGAATTTGGGAAGCGTCCAAGCAATGCTTGATACTGTTGTTCCCAATAGAATGCAACCGACCAAAAGTTCCCCCAAGGCATCAATCTGAAAGGTCTCAACCAGAATATGAAAGAGAGGGTTGATAGGACGAGTCAAATACTTGTCAAATTCCCCTTTTCGGACTAGTCGTTGACCTAAGGCCCAGAGATTGTCAAAAAAGAGATGATCTAATCCCTTTGGAATTAAGGAAAATCCATAGATAAAGGCAATTTCTTGAAAGGTCCAACCTTCTAGCGAGGGGATGTGTTGAAAGATGACATTGAGAAACAAGAGGTTTAGGCCTTGAGTCAGAAAGACTCCCAACACACCTACCACAAAATCCACCTTGTATTCCATGATTTGCTTGATGTATTGTCTGATAAAAATCAGATGCATGCGTTGATATTTTTTCATACTAACCTCCTTGAATAGTGATAAATGACTGGACTCGTTTCCAAATCAACTGAGACAAGCCCACCATCACTATAAGCCAGAAAAACTGAAGCAAAAGTGCTTGAAGAATCTGACTGGCATCGTATTTCCCAACAATAATCATGACCGGAGTGTAAATTAAGGATGAAAAAGGCAAGAAGGAGAGAATAGCTGAAACCGCCTTTGGAAAGAAAGCCAAGGGAATCAAACTTCCAGACATAAAGGCCACTATGGAAGTCTTGAGTAGATTGGAACCCCAAAGATTTTTAAAGACAAATGCTGAAAATCCAAAGCAGATATTAAAGAAAAAGTTAATCAGATAAGCCAGAGTTAAGCTAAAGAGATAAAGGACAGTTAATCCCAGCACTTCTACAATTCCTTGCCCAGACAGGATTTTCATCAAAATAATGACACTTAAAAATGGCAGGCCAACAGAGATGAAAATCAACCACTTGGAACCAAGCTCGGTGAAAAGGTAAGAGGCCGCAAAATGCACTGGTCTCAGCAAGCGCATGATAATGGAGCCATCCTTGACCTCCTCCCCAATCATAAAGGAGCTATCAGACCTCGTCAAAAGATTGGTCACAAAACTCATGATGATGTAGAGAGTGATATCTGCCATACTGAAGCCCTGAATCAAAGGCTCCTGGGAGGAGTCAAAGACAGCCTTCCAGAGATAGAAAGCGACAAAAGCCCCCATGACATCACCAATCCGATAGAGAATAAAGTTGACTCGATAGGTAATCAACTCCTGAATCCCTGCATTGATAAAGGGTTTATAACGTCTCCACAATTTGACCATCTTAGAGCTCCTTTCGATAGAAGCGACGGATAATATCTTCAATATCCGTATCTACCATCTTCAAATCACGAACTTCAAAATCAGATAAGGTTTGCTTGATAATATCGGCCGACTGGTAGCGGGAACTATCGAATTCAATATTGAGAGTATTTCCTTGTCTATCAATGGACATATCAGGCAAGCCCTCATAATGAGAGACGAGATGACTTTGACCTGGCGTCAGATCGAAAGAGAGAGTCTTCATCTTTCCAAAGGTTTCCTTGAGCTGGCTAACCGTTCCATCAAAAATCTCTTGCCCCTTATCAATCATAAAAATCCGATCACAGAGTTGCTCAATATCACTCAAATCATGAGTAGTCAAGAGAATAGTTGTCTCTTCCTCCTGATTAATCTGAGTAATGGCCCGACGAATGTTGTCCTTGACCGACACATCCAAACCAATAGTCGGCTCATCTAAAAAGAGAACTTTGGGATTGTGAAGCAAGGAAGCCGCAATATCCGCCCGCATCCGTTGACCTAGCGAAAGAGTCCGCACGGGATCCTTGATAAAATCCTTCAAATCCAAAACTTCATTCAAAAAATCCATGCGCTTGTGGAAGAGCGAGTCTGGGACATCGTAAATCTCCTTCAAAACCGTGTAAGTTTCTTGCAGGGCCAAGTCCCACCATAGCTGGGTGCGTTGTCCGAAAACGACTCCAATATCCTTGACATAATCTTGGCGATTATCCTGTGGAATCTTGCCATTAATCCGACAAAAACCAGATGTCGGTTTCAAAATTCCTGTCAGCATTTTAATGGTGGTCGACTTCCCAGCACCATTTGCCCCGATAAAACCTAGAATCTGCCCCTTGGGCACCTCAAAGGTCAAATCCTTGACCGCTTCAAAGGTCTGCTTTTCAGGATGAATAAAGGAACGCCAAGCCCCCTTCAACCCCGGTTCCTTGACTGTCTTCACAAAATTTTTCTGAAGATGTTTCACTTCTATCATTGCCATATCTATCTCCTACAGTAAAAAATCAACAAACCGTGTCCTCTAAACACAAAAAGCCAATTTCTCATCTCCTAAAATCTCCCTTCTTTATCACAGCAGAAGACCTTAGTATTACTCTATTATAAAGCAGTTAAAAAAGGAAACCAAGTGTTATTCTCTCAAAAGAGAAAATAGTTTTGATACTTGAAAAAATCAAAAAAATCTGTCTAATTCACTAAACAAAATGACACAATTCAATAATTCATCAAAGCCTCTACATATTCCTGTAGAGGCTCATTTCAACTTCTCTCATTCTTGCTTGTGAATGTTTAGATAGATTATAAGGCATGAAAAAAGCCACCATCTGGTGACCTTCAATTAAAAAGTATCTTTTATAAACTTCCCTTAAGTGAATTGGGACGTCAGCGATCTTCTTCGAAGCTCCATGACTCATTTTTGAGCCTAAGGTCTCAAAAATCCCATGTGGCTGAAACTAAATTGTTTCAGCCACTTTTCTCACAGCGGGAAGTTTCACTTTAAAAATACTTCACTCTTACTAATTAATCTAATTCAAATTTTTAGTTAAAACAAAGTGATAGAAAATTTATCTACTTCTCCTCACCCTAGCCAGTCTTTTTCTTTGGCAATGCGGACGGCTTCTGTTCGGTTGCCTGCATCGAGTTTAGTCAGGATGGCTGTCATGTAATTTCGGACGGTTCCATTTGAGAGAAAGAGGCTTTCTGCGATTTCTTGGTTGGTTGAACCTTGGGCTACCATGGCCAAGACTTCTTGTTCACGTTGACTGAGTGGGTTATTGTCAAAGGCGACACCTTCGACAAGCTCTGGTGAGTACTCCTTATGACCTGCTAGGACGGTATGGATGGTCGCCATGAGGTCACTGATGGAACGTTCTTTGAGCACGTAGGCATCCACCTGGGCTGCAAGGGCTCGTTTAAAATAGCCTTTTCGTTTGAAAGTAGTCACAATGACGACCTTCGTTTCACTTTGATTGGCACGGATCCACTCCAGGACATCAAGTCCTGTCTTGATTGGCATTTCAATGTCTAAAATGGCTACGTCAACTTCTTCTTTTTCCAAGAGAGCAATGGCTTCTTGACCATCACTGGCCGCATGGACCTCTTCGACATCGTCTTCCAACATGAGAAGTTGGCAGAGGGCATCCCTCAACATTGACTGGTCTTCGGCGACTAATAATTTCATGCTTTTCCTCCCTCTTTCAAATGCACACGAATGATTGTTGGATGCGATTGAGACAGAATTTCCAAGTCTCCATCTACCAAACTGAGGCGCTCTCTGATGCTGTGTAGTTCTTGTCCAGTGACTTCCTTAAACCCACAACCATCATCTTCAAACTCAAGAACAATACCATGATCACGTCTTAGACGAATCTGACAGCTATCGGCCTGGCTATGTTTGATGACATTATTGGACAGTTCACGAAGCACCATGGACAAGGTCGACTGGCTAACAGGTGACAGGCTGTCTAAGTCAAGGCTACTATCCACGGCCAAGACGATATCTGATAGGTCAAAGAGTAGCTCGAGTTCCAGTAACTCCTCTGCCACCGTTCGGTACTTGAGCTTATTGACAATCTCACGTACCTCGTACATAGAGTCTCGGCTAATCTGGTTCAATTCTTCCAGATTCTTCCTAGCAGCATCATACTGTTCCTTGTCCATCTGTTTCAAAGCCAACTCAGTTTTGAGACTCATCATGGCAAAGGTATGCCCTAAGGTATCGTGCAAATCACGGCCGATACGATTACGCTCATTTTCAGCTGACAGGATATTAATGGTCCGATTCTGCTCCGCAAGGGCCTCTTCCATCTTTCTCTCCTGACGTATACGGTTTTGAAAATAGTACATTCCCAAAGAAAATAAGGTAATAGCCATAGACATGAGGTGGGTACTCAAATCGTCTGTCAATAGGAAGGATGATGACGTCAAAATCAAGAGGGTCACTAGAAAGGAAAAGAATCGA
Source organism: Streptococcus sp. 3.1 (assembly GCF_016648915.1). NCBI lineage: Bacteria > Bacillati > Bacillota > Bacilli > Lactobacillales > Streptococcaceae > Streptococcus > Streptococcus sp. 3.1. Next base: position 72,377 of record NZ_JACLQV010000004.1, read on the forward strand.
TAAGATGATATGCTATCCTCAAAGCGCCAAACGAGAAGATTGACATTGAAAAAAACAAACCACATCATGCCCCCCTCGAAGGTCATGGACATAAAGATAATGTAAGCTAAAGTGTAAAACCACAGAAAGGGAATCCACTTGCTATAGGCTTGTTTCAAATACACCATAAGGAGATAAGCGATGGTAAACAATCCTGTCAAAACTAAGGTCCAAACTGGAAAATAGCCACCAAAAACTCCCAATACTGGGAAGACTAGGAAAATCAGACTAACAAAATAAGCGAAATCATTTTTCTGGTATGTTCTAAACATGGTCACTTTCTCTGTACGATTTGATAAAAAGGGCTAAGCCTGTAGCTATTGTAGCATAGACCAAGATAAAAATGAGTGATTTCCATGAAAATTCCCCTTTTTTCGCGAAATTGACTACCAACTGATTAATATGATAGATGGGTGTCCACTCGGAAATGTGCTGAACCCATTTTGGAAACAAGGTTACTGGCATCCAAGAACCACCAATAATAGCTAGACCAAGAAAGACGATATTTCCGACGATAGCCATGATTTGTTGGGACTTAATTTGGGCTAGGAGTAAGCCAAAAGAGAGGAAGACTAGACTTGACAAGAGTAAAAGAGCCCCTGAACCAAGCCAATGTGATAATGGCATCTTAACATCACGCACAAAAGCTCCCACACAGAAAGTCACTAGGATAGCAACCATAAAGTTCATAAGAACTCGGAAGATTTTAGAGAGGTAATAGGCTTGAATACTGATTTTTGAATGTTCGATGTAGGTTAACCAGTGCTCCGTTTGGTCCTCTCTAAGCATGTAGGGGAAGGTAAAGAAACCAAAGCTGGACATAGAGAATCCTGTCATCGTCAACATATAGGACAAGATAAAGGCTTTTTGTGATTCTGGGTCAGGACTCATTTCCATACCTGAATACAAGAGGAAAAATCCGACGGGCATTCCGATAGACATGATAAAGACGGGCCAACTGCGCCATGTTTTTATCCATTCGATTTTAAGTAGTGCTTTCATGACTTATCCTCCCTTGTGCTATCAAATAGGCTATCTAAAAGTGTCTTGTTTTGAATTTCAATGTCAGAAATGCGACAGCCGTGAGCTTGTAAACTACTCCATACACTTTCAATATCTTTAGTCATAAAGGTTACAACATCACGTTTTTCAGTCACATCATAAATGGCTGCCAGTTTGTCAAGACTTGGCGCAAAGCGACTTGGTAAGGTGACTTGTTTTTCCTTTTCCTCGCTACGCATAGCGTGTGGCGTAGTATCCCTGATGAGTCTCCCCTGATGAAGGACCAAAATGCGGTCAGCTGTGTGCTCGACTTCTTCGATATAGTGGGACGAATAAAGAATAGTCACACCTGACTTTTTCAGATCATTGATGATTTCCCAGAAACGTTGGCGTGTCGTAGTGTCCATCCCTGCTGTCGGCTCATCTAAAAAGAGAATATCAGGCTTGCCAATTAGACAGAGGACAAAGGCAAGAAGACGTTTTTGTCCCCCTGAGAGTTTGTCCGCAAACTGCTGATACTGATCGTCTTTGAATTGTAAGAGTGCTTGAATCTCTACTTTAGATAATCCATTCTCAGAAATATCTTGGAAAAAAGCAATCAGTTCCTTGACTCTTAATTGTGAGGGAATGGTATTTTCTTGAAGGAGAACAGCAATTTGATCTTGTGCTTTACCCTTTTTGCCTTTGATAAAGACTTGACCGCTGCTGGCTTTCTTGTCACCAAGAATGCAGGACATTAAGGTCGTTTTACCAGCACCATTTGGCCCAATTAAGGCAAGACAATCACCTTGTCCCACCTCAAAGCTAATATGGTCTAAAATCGTTTTTCCTTTGATTTTTTTGACAAGATTTGTGACTTGAAGGATTGCTTCACTCATGTGTGTGATTTCCTTTCTTTTGGTAGAAGGCTAAAAAGACATAACAAGCTGCAACAGACACACCCATGACACTGTAGAGAATATCACTACTGCCATGAAGTAGGACATAGGCAAAGAGGATGGTCCAAATTACCGCTAGGAGCATAATGCTTAGTATTTTCAATAGTTTCATACTGAGCCTCCTAGTTTTTCAATTCATTAATGACAAGGTCGATAAAACTTTTAGCCATAGTGATGAGAATGTAGGCTGAGATAGACAAGCCAATAATCATACCCAAATTTGAGAAGATAGCTTCAAAGTTCCCTTTTTCAAAGATGTCAGTAAACATGCTAAGTCCAGCAAAGACAGTTCCGATAACAGCGTAGATAAGGTAAGATGTTTTGATTTTCATGAGATGACCTCTTTCGTTTTTTATTATTTCTAAGTTATGACTAAAGTATATCTTTTTGGTCATTCTCTTTTTAGCACCAGATGTCATGACATGACATGACATTTGTCATGTGACGTAAAAAAGCCGACCTAAGGTCAGCCTCCAGAGATAGATAAACTATTTCAAATGCGCCATGAACTAAGAAAGTCAGCAAAGAATGACAGATGATTCTCTTTGGGAACGAAGTGAGTATAACTGAGACTTTTCACTGTGATAAAAAACCCTGAAGAACTTAAACTTCAGGGGTTCGGAAGTTTCGAGACCTTCGACTCGAAACTTAGGCATGGAACTTCTTTGAAGTTCGCTGACGTCCGTCATCACCTAAGGAAAGTCTCGAAAAAGATTCTTTATTAAAAAATAAAAGCCAACCCAAGGTCAGCTTTTCATTTATCTTACTAATTATTTTTTGAATGGTTCTTCCACCATGATGAGAGGATGGAACCTGAGATATTGTGCCAAATACTAAAGATAGTTGATGGGATAGCAGCTTGTGGCACGAAATATTTCATAGCAAGAGTTGCTCCAAGACTTGAGTCTTGCATCCCCACTTCGAAGGTAATGGCTTTTTGTTGGGGTTCTTCCAAACCAAGGATTTTTGAAAATCCAAAACCAAGGGCATAACCACAAAGATTGTGGAGCATAACGACTGGAATGACAAGGGCTGTCGCTGCTGTGAAAATATTGGCATGGTTGGCAGAAACAACTGCTCCAACAATCAAGAGGATGGCAGCTTGTGAAATCAAAGGCATAATCTTGATGATGGCATCGATTTTCTTACCAAAGATTGAGTGAACGAGCACACCCAAGATAATAGGGACAACCACGATACGCAAGGTACTTAGGAAGAGGCTTTGGGCAGGGACACTCACGTACTGACCAGCCAAGAATGACAAGAGGGTTGGAATCATGAGTGGTGCCAAGAGAGTTGAGAGGGTTTCAATAGAGACATCCAAGGCGACATCCCCACCTGAAAGGAAGGCCATGACACTCGATGAAGTCCCACTTGGACAAGAGCCAACAAGGATAACCCCTGCTGCTGTCGCACCTTTCAGATGGAAAATCATACAAAGCAACCAAGCCAAACCAGGCATGATGACATAGTGAGCTACAGTCCCAAGAACAACGGGAATTGGACGCTTAGCAATACGTTTAAAATCTTCAGTTGTCAAGGTAAGCCCCATACCAAAAAGAATCAAACCAAGCAGATAAGCCGTATTGGGAATGACCCAACTACTAGTTGCAGGAAGGGCGTAGTTAAAGGCCGCCCAGAGGATAACAGCTACAGTAAACCATTTGCTGAGCCATTTACTAAAAGATACAAGTGACTCCATAATGAAACCTTCTTTCTATTTTCACGATATAGTATAGCACTTTCATTTTGAATTTCAAGGTAAATTTCGAATTTTCTGAAATTATTTTCAAAAAATAAACCCTCACACTTAACATGCGAGGATTTTGTGATTTCTATAAACTTTAAGCCTTGTCTTGCGACTTTTGTTCAAATTGTTGAGCCCGTTCTTCTCCCCACCACAGTGGCAATAATTCTCCCAAAGTGACGGTCTGACGTGTTTCGTAGTCAACCATGAACTCTAAATGACGATTGTCGGGATGCAGTTCCATTAAAAATTCTCGACAAGCTCCACAAGGCATGCCAGATGGTCCACCATGAGGTGGCTGGTCACGAAAGGCGATAATACGCTTGACCTTAGTCTGACCAGTTTCTTGATACATATTGAAAAGGGCAGCCCTTTCGGCACATAGATGGAAAACACCACACGTCCCTTCCATACAAAAGCCTGTGAAAATTTGCCCATCTTCAGCCTCAACGGCAGCCACAACGTGCCTAGCATAGACAAAGTCTGAGACTTCCTGTGGCTGATACAAAGCTTTTGCCTCTTCATACATCTTCTGCCAAGCATCCATTATTTCTCCTTTAACCTCGATCACTTTCTCTTTGCGACTTGATAAAGAGTGCAAGCCCTGTTGCTACTACAGTATAAGCCAAAATAAACAAAAGTGATTTCCATGAAAATGTCCCATCCTTTGCAAAATTAACAACTAACTCATTGACATGATAGACAGGCGTCCACTCAGAAATGCTCTGAACCCACTTTGGAAACATGGAAATAGGCATCCATGAACCACCCACAATAGCCAAGCCAAGGTAGGTGATATTTGCAACCACAGACATGATTTGTTGGGATTTAATCTGAGCGATAAGCAAGCCAAAGGCCAAAAAGACCAAGCTTGATAGAAGTAAGAGGGCACCTGAACCTAGCCAACCTGACAAAGGCAACTCAACATCTCGAACAAAGGCTCCCACACAAAAAGTCACAATGATAGCCACCATAAAATTCAGCAAAACACGAAAGATCTTAGATAGATAATAAGCCGAAATGCTGATTTTAGAATGCTCGATATAGGTCAACCAGTGCTCTGTTTGGTCCTCTTGCAACATATAAGGGAAGGTAAATAAACCAAAGCTAGACATGGAAAAGCCAGTCATGGTCAACATATAAGACAGCAAAAAATCTTTTTGAGCCTCAGGATTAGGTGTTGAGACAATACTTGAAAAAAGGAGGAAAAAGCCAACAGGCATCCCGATTCCCATGATAAAGACTGGCCAGCTTCGCCACGTTTTTATCCATTCAATTTTTAGTAATGCTTTCATGCCTTGTCCTCCCTTGTTGAATCAAATAGGCTATCCAAGAGTGTTTTATTTTGGATTTCAATATCAGAAATTCCACAGCCTGATTTTTCGAGTCTTTGCCATACCTTTTCGATATCTTTGGTCATGAAGCTAATGACATCCCGCTTCTCAGTAATCTCATATATATCTTCCAAGCCATGAACAATGTTAACAAAGCTACTTGGCAAAGTGACCTGCTTCTCTTTCTCTTCATGTCGCATAGCGTATGGTGTGGTATCTCTGATAAGTTTCCCTTGATGGAGGACTAAGATACGGTCAGCTGTGTGTTCCACTTCTTCGATATAGTGAGAGGAATAGAGAATGGTTACACCTGATTTTTTCAAGTCATTGACAATCTCCCAGAAACGCTGACGAGTCGAGGTATCCATACCCGCTGTCGGTTCATCCAAGAAGAGGATTTTAGGTTTATCAATCAAACAAAGGACAAAAGCCAGAAGACGTCTTTGCCCACCAGAGAGTTTGTCCGCAAACTGCTGATACTGGTCTTCCTTGAATTGTAGGAGTTCCTGAACCTCTTGATTGGTCAAGGGATTATCAGAAATAGATTGGAAGAAGGCAATTAGCTCTTCCACTTTCAAACTATTTGGAATGGTATTTTCCTGAAGGAGAACCGCAATTTTATTTTTTGCCTTACCTGCTTTACCATCAATGAGGACCTGACCATTACTCGGTTTTTTATCACCAAGAATACAGGACATCAAGACAGTCTTACCTGCCCCATTAGGTCCAATCAAGGCCACACAATCGCCCTTGTTTATCTCAAAACTAATCTTCTCTAAAATGGTCTTTCCCTTGATGCGTTTTCCAAGGGATGTGACTTGAATAACCGTTTCATTCATACCTGTGATTTCCTTTCTTTTGTATAGGAGCCATGCTAATTGACGATAGAGCTGATATCATCGGACTTCCCTTAATACTCCACTTCCAACTCCGTACAGAAGAGACTTCCGCTCAGATGAAGCCTAGTTTCAACTTGCTCGATATCAGATTCAAAACGATCCACCTTCACAGATGACAGAGGATGTGAAATTTCAGTGGCATCCATGACACAGTCGTGAGGAAGTCGGATATGAACTTCACCAAACTTAGCATCAAGATGAACAGCTACCTGATCTGACGCAAAGCTGGCCTGACTCAAATCCAACCAAAGCTCACCAAAAGCTAGATTCATATCAATCGTTTCGACTTCTTGAGAATAGATACGATACCTATCCTCAGCCATATAGGTCTTAACAGAAATATGAGGTCCCTCTTGGTCGTTCTTATTAACCTTATAATCTTTAGTGAGCCCTTTCTTTGGACTACGACCATAAAAAAGCTCTAAAGCCAAGCCAATTAGAAAGATACCGCTAAAGAGATTCCACTGTGCAAAATCGAGGTTTAACAAGTCATGAACATAGGGTGATAAGAAGGCCAAACCAAGAAAAATGAGGAGCGGTCGCCTATTCAAGATACCAAAACAAAAGAAGGCCACGAAGAAAACCAGATTATAATTGACCATGATCCAAAAATCTGGAATAAAGGCACTAGCGATAAAACAAGCTGCTAGTAAAAGCAACAAGATGGCCCGAGCATTAAACCGTTTCATAAGGAGACTCCTTTCTAGTAAATGATTGCAAATTTCCAATTATTTTCACTATCAGTATAGCACTATTTGTAAACGTATTCAATGTTATATTAAAAGGATTTGCAAGAAAAAAAGAGCTTTCGCTCTTTCATTATTTTCAATGTTTGACAGTTACCTGTCCAAAGGATACTGAACCTGTTAGAGAAACTGTAGTGCTAGCCAAGTCTCGTTCTCCTAGACTATCGTAGCTTTTCACTCCTGCCAGGCTTGTATGAAGGCCGTGTGCATCCACTTGCCAATCCTTAGGTACTCGAATGATAACCTGAGAAAAATTTGCCTGAACCACAATCTGAGGTCGATCCGTCATAAACTGAGCCTGACGCAAATCCAAAGTCAAACGTCCAAAATCGGCATTGGCATAGACAGTTTCGAGGTTTTGTGAAGTCACCACCTGAACAGACTCTGAAAATAAGGTCTTAGCGAAAATCTCTCGCTCATGTTCTTTAGAAACCTTGTAAGAAAAGTTCTTCTTATAACTTGGCTTGCTCAAACGGTCCACTGCAATCCCCAAGATAAGAATTCCTACAAAGAGTGTCCATTCTGAATAGTCCAATCTAAAGAGGTCATGGATATAGGTCGATAGAAAAGCCATCCCCAAGAAAAAGAGAAATTTCCCCTTAGATTGCCAGCTCAAAAGCACAAAAAGCAAGGCTAAAATCAATTTATAATTAAAAGCCAAATACAAATCCGGAATAAATGCTGTCGCGATAAAATAGGCAGCAATGATAAGTAGGGTGAAAACACCTGCATTAAATCGTTTCATAACAGTTCCTTTCTAAATCCTATCCTTGAGTTTTTCCACAAAAAGGTAGGCTGCTGGACAGAAAAGCGTATTTTTGATAGTCAGATGATTGATCTGATAGATTTTCTTACGATCCGTGTGAGGAAAGGCTGCACAGGCCTTAGGACGGACATCATAAATATCACAGAGATTATCAGGCCCTAAGAAGGGACAAGGCATAGACTTGAAGACCTTGTCGCCATCCTCATCTACCTGAAGGTACATCTCCTCGAAGGCAGGTAATTTCATTCGAAAATGCTTGGCAATGCGAGTAATGTCCTGCTCTGTGAAGTCGGGACCAAGCGTCTTACAACAATTAGCGCACTGGGTACAATCAATTTCTTGAAAGACTTCATTGTGTACCTGCTGAACAATCTTATCTAAATTTTTAGGAGCCTTCTTCTTGAGTTGTGCTAGAAACTTTCGGTGCTCCCCCTGCTTTTGACGTGCCAATTCCTCGTAACGTTTGACATCAATAGTCTGTGACATGTGTTTTCTCCGATGATTTATAATTCTTTCATCTATTATAGCATAAAAGAAATAGAGCCTAGCATGAACTAGACTCTATGTCAATTACATCGATACGATTCGACGATAGGAACGAGACGTTAGGGCAAAAACCAAGATATAGGCTAGGAAGAATACGCCACAAACAATGATAGTAACCACTAACATAAGACTTGGATTAAGAACTCCAATGATACGCACAATCAAACTGATCATATGATAGGCAAAGGCCAAGTGAATAAAGGCAAAAATCAAGGGGAGGAAGAAGACAGTAAGGACTTGCTTTCCAATGGTTTGCTTGACTTGGAGGTCGTCCAAGCCAATCTTTTGAAGAATAACAAAGCGCTCACGATCCTCATAACCCTCGGAAATCTGTTTATAGTAAATCACGAGAACTGTGCCAAGCATGAAGATGATGGATAGGAAGATGCCGATAAAGAAGGTTCCACCAACAAAGCCATTTACCATGCCTTCTGCATCATATCGACTATTTGCAGTGAAGTAAGACTTAGGGAGGCCAGTAGTTTGTCCAGCTAACTGTTGTGTTTCTTTATCCGTGATTTTGTCTAGCAAATCTGAATTTTTCTTGGCATCATGTGAAGGGTCTTTGACATTAACACCAACATAGGTAGCTTGGGTGGTTGCTGTTCCTTTGATACTTTCTTGAAAATCATCCATATCAGGAACAACAAGGTAGCTATAATCAGAAACTATGATTGTGAAGAGGTTGGGTATTTTACCTTTAAGAAAGTCATTAAGGCTATCATGGATCTGGTAGGTTTGACTATTGACAGACAAACTCTTTTGATCTTTTAATGTTTTATTTTTAGTAAATAAGCCAACTTGATTTGAAGTCAGATTGAGGTCTTTACCTGTTAATTGTTTATAAGTAGATTGTGAGAAGACAAGAAAAATTGACTTTGGTAGAACTTTTCTTTCATTCTCAGAAAAGATGGTTAGCTTGTTTTTTTCTTGTTCTTTGATACCAAAGTAGAGGTAACTTACTTCCACTTTTCTATTTACCTGATTTCCCGTCTGTACTAAGAAATCATCCATAGCTTTCCGTGTACTTGTTAAATCTACATTCGTCCCTGTAACTGAGTAATCATGCGGAGCAGAACTCGCCAGATAGTCTTTTTTTCCAGCATAAATACTTGCAGCACCTACAAGTGTCACCAAAACCATACTTGAGAGAATGGCAATGGTCGCCAGCCCAACTGCATTTTTTTTCATCCGAAAGACAAGATTGGAAATGGAAATCATATTATTGGGCTTGTAATAGTAGCTCTTCTTCTTTTTCAAGAGTTGCAGAACAACTGTTGTCCCGGCATTAAAGAGAAGGTAAGTCCCTAGAATGACCAGTAGAACAGCTAGGAAAAAACTCATAATAGCCGTTACTGGATTCTGAACAGAGAGAGCAAGATAGTAACCATACCCCATAGCACCAAGTCCCAAAAGGGTTTGAATAACTAGAAAACGTCCCTTTTTTTCACCCTTAAGGCCATCTTTAGTTAATTGTAAAGGATTAAGCCGTAGCAATCGGAAACCATTTACCAAAACCAACAAACCAAAAATACAAGCAAAGATGACAAGAACAATAGGAATTGTCATTACTTGAAAGGTCGAAACTAAACCAGTACTTTCACCGATAAGCCTTTGAAGAAAAGCATAAATGAGTTTATCGAAAAGTGCCCCCACACCTATACCTAGAAGCAAAGTCACAAAACTCATAATCACTGTTTCTTTTAGAATCATACTAAAGAGGTGACGCTTCTCTAAGCCTAGCACACTATAGAGACCAAGCTCCCTTGAACGATTTTTCATAACAAAGCTATTGGCATAAAGAACAATAATTCCAGAGGATAGGGCGACAATTCCAAGTCCCATCCCCAAAACCATCTTGATAGCATCTGCCCCAGTCAAGTGATCCAGATGAGGATTAAGCGTTAAAGATGTAAAGATATAGGTAATGGCAATAGCCAGAATAGTTGCTAAAGCAAAAGGATAATAAAGCTTACGATTTTTTATGAGATTGGACAAAGCCAGTCTATTGGTTAGACGAAACATATTAGTTCACCTCACTTGCCATTGCAGTTAGTGTATCGGAAATTTCCTGGAACATTTGATGTTCAGACTTATCTCCTTTGAAGATTTGATTATAAAGAATTCCATCCTTGATAAACAAAACACGCTGCGCTCGACTGGCGGCCGCTGTCGAGTGAGTTACCATGAGAATGGTCTGACCGCTGGCATTAATAGCATCGAAGACATCCAAGAGCGCTGCTGAAGATTTGGAATCCAGGGCACCTGTTGGCTCATCTGCTAAGAGTATTTCTGGTTTTGTGATGATTGCACGCGCAACCGCAACCCTTTGCTTTTGGCCACCTGAAATTTCATAAGGGTACTTCTCCAGTAAGGAATGAATTCCCAGTTGACGACTGATTGCATCTACTTGTGTCATCATTTGCTTAAGTGGGCGACGAGAAAGAACCAAAGGTAGCAAAATATTATCTTTAACTGATAGGGTATCTAAAAGATTGAAATCCTGGAAAACAAACCCTAATCTTTCACGACGGAAGCTAGAAGCATCCTTGTTTTTGATGGTTGCTGTGTCCATACCATTCAGATAGACACGCCCTGCTGTTGGTTTATCAAGCATGGCAAGGATATTAAGCAAGGTTGATTTTCCTGACCCAGACTCACCCATGATTGCAACATAGTCACCTTTATCAACCGTAAAATGGATATCTTTAAGGGCTTCAACCTGATTTCCTTTGAAACGTGTTTTATAGATTTTTTTAACATGTTGAACATCTAGTAATGTCATAATAAGCTCCTTTATTTAATAGATTTGGAAGAGATTTTAGGAACCTCTTACTTAACTTCTGATACCATTTTATAGAAAAAGCAAGGTCTCAACCATAACCCTTGCTTTCATTTCTAGCCTTATTTCTTACACTTTTGTAAGTTATTAATCAATAGCCAACTTCTGCTTTTGAAAATGAATAGAAACTGTGGTCCCTTGACCTACTTGGGAACTAATACTAATATCATGTCCAAGCTGATCAGCAATCTTCTTAGAAAGATAGAGACCCAGTCCAGACGACTGCTGAGTCAAGCGGCCATTGTAACCTGAAAAACCACGCTCAAAGACACGTAAAATATCACTATCCTTGATACCAATCCCAGAATCTTTAAGATAAAGCCTATTATCTTTGAAGTAAATGTCAATGCCACCACTCTTTGTGTACTTCAAACTATTTGATAAGACCTGCTCTACGATAACCAAGAGCCATTTTTCATCTGTAACGACCATAACATCCAAGTCATGTAAATTAATAGTCAACCCTTTTTGAATAAAGAAAATACTATGCTTTTTAACAACTTCTTTAACCAAGGGGGCTAATGCAACATGCCTCAACTGCAAATCATCATGAAAGTTTTCCAAACGTAAATACTGCAAGACCAGATTGGTGTAGGCATCAATCTTGAAGACCTCTTGCTCCAAGAGAGCCCTCGTTTTACTATCTGTAACATCCCCTAACAATAATTGACTGGCTGCTATTGGCGTCTTGATTTGATGCACCCAAAGGGTATAGTAGTCCATCAAATCTGTATAGCGCTTGCGCTCCTCCTCAGTCTGAACCATTTGACTCTCCTTAGCATTTTCCAAGGCCTGAGCTAGATAAAACTCTAAAGGACTTGATGGTGTCATTTTCTCATAGAGATAGGCTAAGTTATAAGACTGATAAGAGCTAACCAAGTCCCAAATAACTATGATGATAGCCACAAATGTCAGTATGGTCAAGGCATAATAAAGAATATCTGCCGCCTCTTCAAATAAAAAGGCAAACAAGACTAATATGATTCCATTAAAAATAAACAAAAGATAGAAAGGTAGACGAGACCTAATCTGATATTTGATAAATTGACGCTTATCCATCATGACGCAACCCGTAACCGACACCTTTCTTGGTTTCAATAAAATCCTTCAAACCAACTGCCTCTAACTTCTTACGTAAACGAGCTACATTAACTGACAGGGTATTGTCATCAATAAAGAAGTCACTATTCCAAAGCTCCTTCATGAGGTCTTCCCGACTAACGATATTTCCAGCATGGTCGAAGAGAACTTGTAAAATCTGAAACTCGTTCTTAGTCAAAGAAACGACTTCTCCCTGATAAACCAGATCCATGGCCTTAAGGTTCAGAATCACACCCATATATTCCAAAAGACTCTGATCCTTTCCAAACTCATAAGATCGGCGCAAAAGCCCTTGAATTTTTGCCAAGAGAACATTTTGGTCAAAGGGTTTAGTCACAAAGTCGTCCCCACCCATATTGATTGCCATAACGATATCCATGGCCTGATCTCTGGAAGACAAGAACATAATAGGCACCTTGGAGACCTTACGAATTTCCTGACACCAATGATAACCATTAAATAGAGGTAAACCAATGTCCATAAGAACCAAGTGGGGCTCTACTTTTACAAAAATAGATAATACTTCCATGAAATCTTCAACAAGAACAACTTCGTAACCCCACTGTTCTAGCATTTTTTTGACTTGTTGACGGATAACCTCGTCGTCCTCCACTAATAAAATCTTATGCATAACTCAACCTCTTTCATTTCCCACTATTATAACAATAAATACCCCAAGAAACGACCTTTCTCAGGAAATCTTACAATAATGTTAGATTGAATTTTCCAACTTTTAAAATAGTGCGTTTTCATAGGAAAAATCCTTTGAGTCTTCAAAGAAAATATAGTATTATTATAGAGTTGATATTGGTTTATCATCAACCAACGACAGCTTCATCGAATAATGAGAACATTACTTATTTATGTCACGAATCGGCGTGACGTTTCTACAAGGTGCCGTAACACCTAACAATAAGTAAGTCATAAAGTCATAAAAAGATTTACCGTCTTTTTGTGATTTTAAAGGCTTGCTTTGCAGGCCTTTTTCTGTTATTCGATTGTTTTGATCTTTGTCAGAGTCTCAATGGAATCTGAGAAAATCAAAATACACTTTAGTTTTATTTTTTATAGGAGGTAATATGAAATTACTGGAAGACCGCATTCTCAAAGATGGGAATGTCCTTGGGGAGAACATCCTCAAAGTTGACTCTTTCCTCACTCACCAAGTGGACTTTGATCTCATGCGTGAGATTGGAAAGGTCTTTGCTGAAAAGTTCAAGGATGCAGGCATCACCAAGGTGGTGACTATCGAGGCATCTGGTATTGCTCCAGCCCTCTATGCTGCTGAGGCTTTGGATGTCCCTATGATCTTTGCTAAGAAGGCTAAAAATATCACCATGAATGAAGGTATCCTCACTGCTGAGGTCTACTCCTTCACTAAGCAGGTGACTAGCACTGTCTCTATCGCAAGCAAGTTCCTCACTCCTGAAGATAAGGTTCTCATCGTTGATGACTTCCTAGCTAACGGCCAAGCTGCCAAAGGCTTGATTCAAATCATCGAAGAAGCTGGCGCACACGTCGAAGCGGTCGGTATCGTTATTGAGAAATCTTTCCAAGATGGTCGTGCCCTTCTAGAAGAAGCTGGCTACCCAGTCGTTTCACTTGCTCGTTTGGATCGTTTTGAAAATGGTCAGGTCGTATTTAAGGAGGCAGACATCTAATGCAAAATAAAGAAAAACATTCGCAGGCGGCGGTCCTAGGACTGCAACACCTACTTGCCATGTACTCGGGATCAATCCTGGTTCCAATCATGATTGCTGGTGCCTTGGGCTATTCAGCTCATGAATTAACCTACTTGATTTCAACCGACATTTTCATGTGTGGTGTAGCAACCTTCCTCCAACTTCAACTTAATAAATACTTCGGTATCGGTCTTCCAATTGTTCTTGGGGTTGCCTTCCAGTCAGTAGCACCACTTATTATGATTGGTGAGAAACACGGTAGTGGTGCTATGTTTGGTGCTCTTATCGTTTCAGGGATTTATGTTATCCTCGTTTCTGGTGTCTTTTCAAAAGTGGCCAATCTCTTCCCTTCTATCGTTACGGGATCTGTCATCACTACTATTGGTTTGACCCTCATCCCTGTGGCTATCGGAAATATGGGAAATAATGCTGATAAGCCTACTGGTCAAAGCCTCTTCCTTGCAGCTATCACCGTTCTCATCATCCTTTTGATTAATATTTTCACTAAAGGATTTATCAAATCCATCTCAATCTTGATTGGTTTGATTGTCGGTACTGCTATCGCAGCAAGCATGGGCTTAGTTGACTTCTCACCAGTGGCTGCGGCACCTATTGTCCACGTGCCAACACCATTCTACTTCGGAATGCCTAAGTTTGAGTTGTCATCAATCATCATGATGTGTATTATCGCTACAGTGTCTATGGTTGAATCAACTGGAGTTTACTTGGCCCTCTCTGATATTACCAAAGAACCACTCGATAGCACTCGCCTTCGTAACGGTTACCGCGCTGAAGGTTTGGCTGTTCTCCTTGGTGGCCTCTTCAACACCTTCCCATACACTGGTTTTTCACAAAACGTTGGTCTTGTGAAATTGTCAGGTATCAAGACTCGCTTGCCAATCTACTATGCAGCTGGTTTCCTTGTTCTTCTTGGACTCCTTCCTAAGTTTGGTGCCTTGGCTCAAATCATCCCAAGTCCAGTCCTTGGTGGCGCTATGCTTGTTATGTTCGGTTTTGTTTCTATCCAAGGGATGCAAATCTTGGCACGTGTTGATTTCGCCAACAACGAACACAACTTCTTGATTGCTGCGGTATCAATCGCTGCAGGGGTTGGTCTTAACGGCAGCAACCTCTTCAACAGCCTACCAAATGCTTTCCAAATGTTCTTCTCAAACGGTATCGTCGTTGCAAGTTTGCTTGCCATCGTCCTCAATGCCATTTTGAACCATAACAAAAAAGAAAAATAACACAAGAACACCCCTTATAGATTCACCAATCCAATAAGGGGTGTTTTTATCATAGTTTTAAGGTGCTGATTGTAGCCAAATCTTTTGTAACAATTGCGGTATCAAATTTCACCTCAAATAGAATCAGCGATTCTCCTGCGAAATCTATTGTCTTTTTATAATCTGGAACCTTTGCAATGAACTGTGCTTCCAAATCGAATATCGTTTTCAAACTTCTTTTTGCGAGACCTTTGGCTTTGACATGCTGGTTTCCAGTGTGAGGGATAGTTGTAAAAGCGATTGAAGGATTTTCTTCTATCTCCTTGACCTTGTTATTATCTTTAAATGTCGAAAAATAAAGAATATTATCACAAGGGTCGAAATAGAAATTAACGATTCTTACATTAGGAATGTTATTCACAGAAGTAGCCAAAGCCATTTCTGTTTGTTCCGCCATTATTCTCAAAAATTCTGTTTTCGTGTTCATTTTCAAAGCCTCATTTCCTTAGATTAATTATATAGGTCTGTTCCAAGTTTGTAAATCGAAAGAAAAGACTAAGCAACTACTCTGTCTAACTTTTACTGAAAGTAGCTCGTACTATTTAATTCTTACGATTGACTTATTTTCAATTCTATAGACAGCATCGTAATCTTCCAAATTGTAATGATGGGCAATTTCAATAATACTATTAGGCAATTGTTGCAAGACATTTCTTATTTCTCTAGAACTTGCTGCATCTAAAGAAGCCATCATCTCATCAGCAAGTAAAACCTGCTTGCCTCTCAAAATAGCACGTGCAATCTCCAGTTTTATGATTTGACCACCTGAAAAGTTATCTCCAGTTAATTCATAGTCTAATTGGTGACAACAAGCCTCCCATAGTCCGACCTTTTTTAGTGTTGAAATGAGCACTGAGTCTGAATAATCTTGATAAAGAGTTAGATTATGTCGCACACTTGTATGAAAGACATAGGGATTTTGATGAATAATTGCAATGTTATCTAAATTTGGAGTCAGCTCCCTTCCATCTATACTTTTAAAAATGATTTTCCCACTATATGCCTTATCTTGCCCTGATATTAACCTAAAAAGTGTTGTTTTCCCAATACCACTATCACCAACTATAAGATTATGCTGAGACAATGAAAAAGTAACCGTAACATCTTGAAAAATCTCTTGATTATCATAAGATTTAGTGACGTTTTTTAACTGAATTTCTTTTAAAGTATGTATGTGATGCCCTTTTGAAGGAATTTCTGACTCACTTCCAAATGTCAATAATTTATCTTTTATCACTTGACTTGCTTGAATACTTGCAATAGCCTCCAGAATCTGTTGTAAGGGGTTAATAAGATATGTTGAAGCAGACATCATAGCAATAAGTGTAGTAATTGAATTTTGTTTCATGACAAGACCAATCACAAATGGTCCAATCAAGCCGACAGCTTTCAGAGGTCCTGTCCAAAACATAACTAAATTATGAAGTGTATAATACTTAAATTGTGTCGTCTCCATCTCACTAAGGGTTATGAGAGTTTGCTTTACATTCTCTTTTTCTGCTTGGTTGCAAATAATCGTTTCAATCCCTTTACCAAAGTCTGTAATAGCTCTTAAATTTTTCTCTTTTGAGCTACTTAGTAATTCTCCTGACTCTTTTAACTTTCTCTTAAATATAAACTGAGGCAAAATCATCAGAAAGGCACCTACAGTAAAAAGACTCCCTACAATAATATTTTGTTTGAGCAGATAAATTACAGATACTAGGACAGAGGCGCCCCACACTGGCGAGATAAGAAAAGATTGGAGGAACTCCTGGTCTACAATTCCAAGATCTTGTGTCAAGAGTGAGCAAAGCTCAGAATCGGAGATGTTTTTAGGAAAGACAGCATGATTCTTTAAAATATTTTCTGATAGGCTTACATTAAACGCTCTAATAATAGAACGAAGCAGAATATTCTCTATATACATAAAAGCGTACACAACCACCCAAAGAGAGATACTCGAAAATGTAAAAACTATTAAATCCCAACTATCACTACTATCTATATGACCTGCCATCTGGATAATTACAGGTATTACAATGCCTTGACACGAATAAAGAAGCGCAAAAATGATATAAAGTACCATTTCCTTCTTAGGAAGTAGCTTAATAAATTTAAGCAGTGACACAGCAACCGATTTATTTTTTTCAATAATCATTGCTTTTACCTCCTTCAATTTGATACTATTATTTTAGTTTATTAATAGTATCAACTATTGAAATTTCGGAAATCCGATAAGGTAATTTTATATGGAACAAGGTCAAAAATTTAAACAGATTCGAAAACAGAGAAAATACACTATTCAGAGACTCGCTCAAGTAGCTGGATCTGTAGCGAGTCTTTCAGACTTTGAAAATAACAAAACATCACTCTCAAATGATACTCTTTTCAAACTTTTAAAACATCTAAAAGTCGAATATAATGAATTTTTCGAACAAGAATATCTTGTGGACGAAACCTACATAAAACTTGCTAATCAATTCAATCAAGCCTCAAATCATCTAGACTTTGAAGCACTGGAGCAAGTCGCAGAAAAGTTTCGCATTTTAGGAGAAACCAATTATAGTGATTATCTGATTAGTCTTTGTATTGACTGTCAGGTTTCAAAACTTCAAAACCGGTCAGTTAACCAAGATATTGCTACAGAACTTCAAAACTACTTCTTTTCTATTGATATTTGGACACTTCTCGATATTAATTTACTGAATATGGTAAAGGATATCTTCACAGAAGATGCGCTAAAAATCTACATTAAGGAATTCCTATCAATACTCAATAAAAATCCTAGAAATAATTTAGATCGAATCACTTTAGAAGTTATCAGTCGTTGTATTTTCCAAATCATTCTTTACGGAAATCAAGAAGATAGTGACTACTATATAAACGAACTAAAAACTATTCAATTACCAGACTATTTCATGTTACAAAAACTCTATCTTAAAGAACTAAAAGCCGCATACCTTTATAAATTTATCGATAAGAATATGGGAAAGACTATACATAAAGAAATTCTCCACTACTTGGCTTTTATGGGAGATGACGATAATTTGAGAGAATGGGACCGAACTTTCCGTCAATTATAGACTTTATTGGATAACAGTTGTACAATGATTATATAATTTGAAAAATTTAGAAAGGAAAACAGAATGCACGAAACACATTCTCTCCGTGAGCGATTTCTTGTTTTCTTCAAGATTTTTGTGCCCATACTGATCTATCAGTTTGCCAACTTTTCAGCAGCTTTTGTGGACACTACCATGACTGGTCAATACGATGCCCTACACTTGGCGGGGGTAGCCATGGCAACGAGTTTATGGAGTCCTTTTTTCACCTTCTTAACAGGTATCGTATCTGCCCTAGTTCCTATTATCGGACACCATCTAGGGGCAGGTCGCAAGGACCGAGTGGCACCTGATTTCTATCAATTTCTTTATATGGCTTTGGGTCTATCACTTATCCTCTTTGCCCTTGTTTTTCTGGGGGCACCTTTGGTTTTGAACCATCTAGGTCTGGAGCCTTTGGTCAGAAAAGTCGCCCTTGGTTATCTGCGATTTTTGAGTCTTGGTATCATTCCCCTCCTACTCTTTAGCGTGGTTCGCTCCTTTCTTGATGCACTTGGCCTCACGCGCCTTTCCATGTACCTCATGCTTCTGCTCCTACCTCTCAATGGTTTCTTCAATTTCCTCCTCATCTATGGCATTGCTGGTTTACCAGAGTTAGGGGGAGCTGGAGCTGGGCTTGGAACTTCATTGGCTTACTGGGCCCTTCTCCTTATTTCCATCACGGTTATCAGAAAGCATAAAAAGATTAAGCCCTACCACATTGAAAAGGTTCAACCCCTTGATAAAGCAGCTCTGCTTGACGCCCTTAAACTAGGTCTCCCTATTGGTGGAACGGTCTTTGCGGAGGTTGCTATCTTCTCAGGTGTTGGTCTGGTGATGTCTAAGTATCCGTCACTAGTGATTGCTAGTCACCAGGCGGCCATGAATTTCTCAAATCTCATGTATGCCTTTCCTCTCAGCATTTCCAGTGCCATGGCTATCATTATTTCCTACGAATTTGGGGCTAGACACATGGATGCCGTCAAGAGCTACAGCAAGCTGGGACGGTTGACAGCCCTGGGATTTTCTATCTTTACCTTGATTTTCCTTTATTTCTTGCGTTATGATTTGGCAGAACTCTATGGGCATGAGCCTGACTTTTTGAGAATGACGGCCATTTTCATGACCTATAGCCTCTTCTTCCAAGTGGCAGATGTCTTTGCGGCTCCGCTTCAAGGAATCCTACGTGGCTATAAAGATACCAAGGTACCTTTTTATCTCGGTGTCCTAACCTACTGGGGCATCACCCTCCCAGTTGGCTTCTTGCTTGAAAAAGTCACTGGACTTGGTCCCTATAGTTACTGGATTGGCCTGATTGCCAGTCTTATCGTCAGTGGTCTCTGTTACCAATGGCGCTTAAATAGAATCGTCAAACGATACGAATCACAACAGTAACACACCTGAAGCAGTCTTTTCCGACTGCTTTTTCTATGTCCAAATCTCGATAATACAGAAAAAAACCTCCTGCATATTGAAAACAGATAAACTGTTATCAATACACAGAAAGCTTCTTTTGATGAGTGATTAATTAAATTCAGATTTTCCTGACCTATTACCAAACTGGATTCATTAATGAAAACATAGATGTTTAATATTGAAAAAAGTATCACAGAGACCAGCTGGATCAACTAGGGCAACATAAATCATGGCTAAACCACATAGAGCTAGGAAATGATAAACATAAACTACTTTCTCCCCTGTTTTAGGAAGTAAAAGAAAAGACCAGAACCACAAGACACAAATGGCTATTAATATGATTAGTTTATTCATCCATTCCATAATAATCTCCGTCAAAAAGGTTTAGCACAATAACATAGTCCTTAGGACTATCTGAATGTTATCACAAAATCTAACAAGCGCTGTCATTACTTCTTAAGGAAATATCTTAGTATTCTCTTGCTAGTCTTGTTTTGGTAAGTTAAGACATATAAAATCATATTGGGAGGTTGGGAAGACTCATTATTACACAAAGTACAATAATGTTTACAGACGCCAAAACCAGCAAAAGCCAAGGAGAAGGACACATTTACACTTGTCAGATTTCTCACTATTATAGTGTACTATTTTTTTATTTGAAACGTAAAACAATTTTGCCTAAATTGTTAAAAAATGTAATGAAAGGTCACTTTTTTGTCCTGAACGGTTAGGTCACATGTTATGTTAGCTTTAAAGGGCTTTCAATAAATTCTTTTACATACAAAAGAGGCTGGTAGCAAGCAGTACCAACCTCTTATTTTATGATAAGCTTCTGCTAGAAAATCTCTTAATACTAGTGAATAATCAGTCTACTTGGTCAAGTAAGTAGGCGTAACCTTCTTTTTCCATATCGGCTTTAGGCACAAATCGTGTCGCTACGCCATTGATACAATAGCGTAGACCACCCTTGTCACTTGGACCATCTGGAAAGACATGGCCAAGATGAGAATCACCCACACGACTACGGACCTCAATGCGTTCCATATTGTGAGAATGGTCTTCCTTGTAATTGGCTACCTCAGGACTAATGGGGCGAGAGAAACTCGGCCAGCCACAGGCTGAATCAAACTTGTCCTTGGAGGAAAAGAGAGGTTCACCAGTCACTACATCAACATAAATCCCTGGTTCAAAATGATTCCAAAGAGGACTTGTAAAGGCACGCTCCGTTCCATTTTCCTGGGTCACAGCATAGGCTTCTGGACTCAAGCTTTCCTTAAGCTCCTCCTGATTTGGCTTGTGATAAGCACTGGCATCAATGACCGGACTAGCTGCCTGATGGACATTGATATGACAGTAGCCATTAGGATTCTTCTTGAGATAATCTTGATGGTAATCCTCTGCAGGAATAAAGTGCTTCAGAGGCAACAATTCAACCGCCAAAGGCTGGCCGTATTGCTCAGTCATTTCTTGGAAAACTTGCTCGATAATTGGCAAGTTATTGACATCAGTATAGTAAACACCCGTACGGTACTGGGTTCCCACATCATTTCCTTGCTTGTTTTTACTAAGGGGATTGATAATACGGAAGAAATGTAGCAAAATCTCTCGCAATGACACTTTGCTAGCATCATAGGTTACCTGAACAGTTTCAGCGTGGCCCGTCTGACCAATAAGTTCATAGCGAGTGGTCTCACTACGTCCATTAGCATAACCCGAAACCGCATCAAGCACACCAGGAACACGTGAAAAGTATTCCTCCACGCCCCAGAAACAGCCACCAGCAAGATAGATTATATGATTATTTAGATTTGACATTTTTAACACTCCCTTCAATAGATACTTGCATCTCCACGCCTTAAGTGTAACGCTTTTGAGAAGATTTCGCACTTATGGTGACTTGGAAAGACACAAAAAATCCCACCAACATGAGTAGTGAGATTCTATAAATCATTAATGATATACTAGTCTATCCTTTCTAAACACTCATTCAAATAATCTGCTAAACTAGTATGGATTTTAGTGCAATTTCCATACTGCCATTCAAAAATAGCCCCTTTAGAATTCGAAAGTATTAAATAGCCATCAAATCCAAGATCTTCGATAATAAACATGTTTATCGGAAAATCACTATAAGTTTCTCTGGCTGCAACAGTTGCATTAATAACATTTAGATAATCCGCTCCATTTAACCCCGTCCATTCAGTTCCAAAAAAGCTAATACATCCAAACACATTCAAATAATCACTATAATCCTTAGGAAATTTTAGTTGTAATGTCTTTTCTGCATCTCTAATTTGTTCTTTGGTTGCACCTTTCGAAAATTCTACATGCTTAATTGATTTAATTCTATTGATAAAGTTTGACATTAGAAATCCTCCGCTCTTTTCTTCCAATAGTCTGCTTTTTCTTTTGCAAATGATTTTCTATCAATCTGAGATGGTTGAGGAGGAACATCATGTAGATTTCTATAGTTTTCTTTATGTACTGAACTCGTTAACTCTGCAAATGGAGAGTCCTGTCTTTGACCAATGTGATGCAGTTCAACAGGCTTACCATCAACAATGGGGGCTTTACCATTTTCCATTCGTTCTTTATTATTTCTGCCTTGTTCATCCTTGATGTTAGGGTCAATATCACCTCGTTGTAAAACCTGTCTACCATCAACTTGTTTTTCACTTAGGTTCTGATCCTTATATACCTCAACTTCTTCTTTCCATCTGAAACTACTTATTAAGTCTTTTGACCAACCTGTTTCTTCCATTATTTTTATTCGGTCATCATCTGTTAATTCAGTTTTTGTAATTTGATTACCTTCTATTCGAGAATAATTATCGACTTCACTCGTACCTAATTTCAGATCAGGATTAAACAAGGTATTTTGTGCCTCTATATTTGAGACACCTGTGTCTATTCTTTTAACTTTTTCAATACTCAAAATATCCCTCCTCTGTTTTGCCAATTTTCAAGTTCTGAACTATCGTTCAACTCGTTAAAGTAATACTGAGTCATTAATGCCTGAACAATATTTATTTGCAATTGGTTCGTCAATGGACCATCAACTTCTTTATGGAGTTCTCTAATTACAGCATTAGTTAATGCTTTATAATCTTGTGATTTCATTCCAACATTACGAATAGCCTTCATTGTTTCCGGATATAATTGAGCTATAATTGGAGCAATTTGAGTCATTTTCACTTCATAAACAGTCTCATCACAATAATCTAAAATTTGACGAACATATTTTCTACTTAAAGTAGAATTTAAAATATCAAACTTTAATTCTTTCTTTGTAATCTCATCAAATGAATTGTTTCCTGTTAACAATGCAGTTAACTTTAAATTAATACTCGGACTTAAGGTATCAAAATAACTATTTCCATTATATTGATAGTCAGTCTTATCATATTCCACCTTCTCAACCTTACATAAAACTGGTTGAATCCATTCATTTTGATAGACTGCTGCAACTCCCTTTGGTAATTTGGCAAGTTCTATGATTTGGTCATCATTTAGATTAGCTGACTTCCCTACTAAATCACGATCTGAAAAATCAGGTAATCGCATGATAATCTTAGTATTGGTATTTCGGATAACTGACAAATCCATTAAACCTGGAGCTTGATCAGCAATAATAAATCCTTCTCCATATGTTCGCATTTCAGCAATGGCATTTGCCAACATCTCCACACTTTTACCTAAGAGATTAGCTGATTCAGCCATTTGTTCTGTTGATGTGCGTTTTAGGAGGTTATGAGCTTCTTCAAGCACAGTGATGTGTTTTAATTCGGCATTCATATCCCCGTTAGCCATGCGATACTCTTGCAGTTTCAAGACCAAAATACCCATTAGCAAAGATTTAGTCTCAGTGGAACCAACTCTACTGAGGTCAACGATGACATTTGAATCAAATAGATGCTCATTGGTGAGTTCATCATTTGAAAAGATTAGGCCATTAATTCCATTTGTCAGAGATTCGATTCGAGTTAATAAAGCTCCCTTGTAAGCTCCTTTATTCTCATCATCATATTCACTGGAATCAATTATCGTCTTAATATTGTCTGCTATATCATTGAAATTTGGATACAGTCTACCATAAGGGTTGGTTGATTCAAGGAGATTCCATCCACAATCCTGATAGGATTGTTCTACAGCTTTTTTTAAAACCGCTGGCATAGCCGCATACATCGGCCAGCACACATTGAAAATTTCGACTAGCCTATCTAGATGCTCTAAGATATGAATTTCTTTAGGGAAACTAAAAGGATTCAACCTCAACAAAGGTGTTAACTGAGGATTCGTTCCATAAACTGAAACATCGTCGTGATTACCAAAGACATGCTTATATTCTCCTTTTGCAGGTTCAACAACTAGGAATTTCAAGCCATTATTTCTACCTTCATTGAGGAGTTGATAAATCGTATTACTCTTACCAGAACCCGTACTTCCTGTTACAAAAACATGCGAAGCCAAAGAGTTTTGTCTAAGGTTAACAGGTACATCTTCCTTATGATACATATGGAAAATATCTCCTAAATGAAGCATCTTATTAGTAACATCTTCTTCATCAAATTTAGCAATATTTCGTCCGAACTCTGCACACTCTAAAATCGGTAGTCCTGGAATAGATTTTCTAGGGAAGTTCAATGAAAAGGCCAATTCTTGACCAGTAAGAGGTACTGTTGGAGTCACAATAGATGGATAGACATTAAAGGTTGAATCAGCTAATAGCAGATTAGGATTCAGTCCAAATAAGGGATGGCGTAATTCTCTTAGATAAGCAACTATTTCTTCTGCATCACCACTGCTCTCACCCAAATCTCCTCTCCATAAATTAACTGAAGACTGACTCATAAATGACTCTTCTCCTTGGGTCAAGGCTAAGTATGTATGAGCAACATTATTCGCAATATTCTGGTCTTCACTGAGTACATAGGCAGCGAACTCCCACATACCCATAGCTGTTCCTTTTTCAAAACGTTTCATCTGTTCTTCAAGGACCTTAAGGGCGTGGGAAATATTATGATTGGTAAAGGACTGGGTAATGCCCTCGTTCTTACCAAGAGTAGCAGTCACATTTGAGGCACGCGCAAAATTAGCACCGATATTAGAACCTAAGTTAACACCACTTGAAGAGCCCAAGGTTTGTCCAACCGTTTGAGATAAGGCACGACTAGCGGTTTTAGCGAGGGCACGGCTAACAGTTTTTGTAGTCGATTGACCAATAGAGTCTGCAGTACTTGTTCCATGATTTTTAGAGTAATGATAGTCAACAGTTGCTCCCACTCCAAATGGCGTCCCTTCAAGACTGCCACCAGTAGTATGTGATGATCCTTTATTTGTTCCATCTGTATGAGATGTATTGGTACCATCCGTTTGTCCAGACGAATCCGTTTGAGATTCACCGCTTGTTTGCGTATCACCAGAAGATTGGTTAACTGACTGATTCTTACCATGTTGGATACCAGCACTGGCTCCAACATTGACTCCAAAAGTAGCCATAGAGGTCGTTGCATCTGAAGCTGTGAAAGTATAGTTGGTTTGCCATTTTTCATAAGGAGCTAAGGCTGAAAATAGCTCAGACAAACGCAACTTTCTATTTTCTATATCCTGGATAGGACTTGCCAAGAGGATTAAGGTATAGTTTTCGGATGGTTGTGAAGGAATGACACCATCAATCAATTTTTCAATGGTTTGACTAATAAATTTTTCAGATTTGGCAGTTGGTAAATTAGACACCGTTGCCACCGAATAAGGCTTAGAGTTTGCTAGACAAGGAATCCTTCCAATTCCCCTCTCATTTTGAACTGTAGATCCAGGAAAATTACCTTTAATGGCTTCTAACAATCGCTTGCGATAATTTTCGACATTGACATTATCAGAATCATTCTTAGTATTTACTACAGCCAGAAAAACTTCTGTATTGGTCTCAGTTCGATTGAAGACGAGAGCAATATTACAGTCTTCGTTAGAAAGTACTTCATAGACATTAACTAGTTTTTCTAAACTATTTTCTTTTTTGTCAACGACCCATTTTGTGATATTGAAATACCTGATATTATATGATTCCTGAAAGTCTGTACCAAATTCTACCTTATTTTCGATAGGAACATAGAGTTCTTTTATCTGTTCCAAATACGAATTGAAAATCTCTACTCCACATGAAGCTAATAAGCGATTCGTTAATTCCTCATCACTAATATTAGGTTGATCAGCTAGATATTTCTCTCTTTGCTCCTCAACTTGTTTGAGTTGCTCAGGGCTCAAAGATGAAAGTTTAGCAACTTTATCTGCGGCCTTAGCTCCTGCCTTATTAATAATGTTTTTTATTCCCATAAGATTCACCTACAAAAAAACTATTTCCAAGTAATCATTTGTTTAATCTGGTTAGTATAATTTTCAATTTGTTGCTGTTGCTCCTCTAAGCTTGCAACTTCATTTCTTGTTTTCTGAATTTTCGTATTCAAAGCACTTAATTCTGGACTAAATTCAATAATATTTTGAACAATTATACTTGTAAGATTTACTAGCCAAATTTTAAAAGCTTTCTCGTGTTCCGAACAAATACTTCCTGCAAATTCTGTCATCTTTGATTTAAATAAATCATTATAGGTCTTCTTAAGGCCAGACGCGTTAACTTTACTTGATCTCAAAGTAAAATCACCCAATCTAAAGACATAACTGAGTTCTTCTTTACTAAACTTTTCAAGATTCAATTGAGTAAAATCTATCTCTTCATAAGATAGAATCAAGTGAGAAAGCTTTTGACGTTTTTCTGGTTCAAGCCCCATATCACCTGAAATAATACGCTCAAAATGAGATTTTATCTCAGAAGCATGATTAGACCAAAAACTGCTAGAAATACGCTCAAATTCAACCCTTGACAAATAAAGTTCTTCTACAAATTGATTTCTAAAATAATCAACTGTTTGTGCAGAAGCTAGATTCTCTAAATTGATTTTCTTTGTCTTGTTCTCACGTGTAACACTGAGATAGTTACTAAACTCATTACTGATATTTCCTAATTTTAGATTACTAATATCAATTTGTTGATGCTCAGTTAAATTTAAAGTTGGATTTAATGAGAGTATCTCTTTGTGTATTTCATTATAACGATCTAAAACATCCCCTTTTTCAATCTGTTTCATTAGACGCTCTTGGAAAATCTTCATTTCTTTTGGATACTTGATCAAAAGGTCATTTTTTTGGGATAATGAAGTGGATTTCAATCTTTCAACAATGACAGATTTTTGGCCATCAAGATTAGCCTCTAATTCTGCCTCTCTACTACGTAAATCTTCGTTTTTCTCTGTAATTACTGCATTTGTTCTCAATAGTAGTTTATCTAATAAAGCTTTTGCCTGTTGACACTTGTCATAGTGTGAATAGCGGTCAACAAAGGTTTTAATAGAATCCTCAATGGTTAATAAACCACTATTTGCATAAATAAGGTCGGAACTTTTTTCAGCAGTTGCTCGAACGGTACTAGACATTTGTCTTGGAAGGATATCAAACTCATACAACTTCTTATAGTATTTCGTTTCAGGATTTGAGTATTTTTCTCTATACGTATCAAATTGCTCAGAGTAAAACTCTCCCTCTAAATGCCCTTTCAACTTCGCACCAAGTCCCAAAATTGATGAAACATAATAAATACCTTGAGCATACAACTCTCTTGGAATGGCTTGATTCATGATTCTATCTCTAAAAGAATCACTTTTAAGATTAGTCGAGCTTAAAGCCGCTGCCTCGGCCTTATTAACCACAATCATGGTGAACCGTTCATCTAATCCTTCTACTGAAATTAGCTTTTCTTTTAAATTACTGTTGTCAGTGCTGTCTAAGGAACTACTGTCAGTAACAAAGACTGGCAAACCATTTGACATACCAGCCATGGCATTTACAAGAACTTCTGAATGCTGACTATTGGTTGATGAATTAGAACCCGGGGTGTCGAATATTGTAATTTTTGAACCTACATCTCCTAAAATACCTTTCGAAAATGGGACATGTACTTCGATTAAATCTCCAATATCTTTATCAGTAGAATCATTGATAGTTTCTAATATTGCATATAGCTTTGAAATAATTGAATCAAAAGAAGTATTCAAGATACCATCGACTTTCTTACCAAATGAATCATTCATATTTAATCCATCATAAAACACTTGATCATCATAGAAACTGAGAACAACTCTCTCTTCTTTATATACAAAAGAGATTTTAGCACGATCTTCATAAGTACTAGCCGTGATTTTATAGATTTTAGCGGTCACGGGAGTCTCAGCACTTGGAAGTAATTCCTGTCCAATCAAAGCATTAATAAAGGTCGACTTTCCTGCACTATAAGTTCCGAGCACACAGATAGGAACTGTATCTCCCGAAGCATCCGAAAAGCGTTTTAACTGTGCTTCAATTTCCTTGTTGCTCTCACCAATATTCTTTATAATCAGTGGCTCAAGATTTCTAAAAATACGATTAATTTCTGGCAGAACATCACGTGCATTCTCTAAATAGTTTGTTGATGATGACAAAATAATATTTGAAAACCGCTCATCTTTTAAAGCCTCTTCTAACTGTTGCTTCTCATCATTAGGCCCTTCAAAAATTAATTCTAGTTTTTCATCAGGAATAGAATATTCATTTTCAATTTCTTTTAAAATATCATATACCTTAAAGGGAAAAAAGCCACGTTGAAAAACGGCTGAAACTAACTTACTATTTGAGTTATTCTCACTATTTATTGTTATCCAACTTTCACTAGATAAGTCGTAACGGCTAAAAGTTACTATCTTTTCGTAAGGATTACTTACAACTTTAATTTTATTCATAATTACTCCGATTATTTAATAATACAAGTGTATTATATCACAGCAAACGGTTTTCTGTATGCGCTTTCTATAAAATCTAACTATTTTTATTTATCTAATGTTTAGCTCATTTTCCACCCCACACAAAAAAATCCCACCACATATTATGTGATAGGATATTATTTTTATTCCATTTCGAAGCTTTCGCTCTTAATCTTATCAGGTAAGATGAGAGACAAAAGAATACACAAGATGGCTGGTATCAACCATGGCAGTGATGCTCCCGACAATGGGAGGAAGTTAATGAGGGCATTGAGTCCCGCAAGTTTAAACTGGCTTCCAATTACACTAAGCAAGGCAATCAGCGTGACTACTGCAACTGTCACTTGCATACCAGGTTTAGACAAGGCCACGAACTTGTTGGCAATCACAATCATAACAATCGTGATGGTGATTGGGTAGAGAATCAAAAGCACTGGCACTGAGAAAGCAATGATATTGTTAAGTCCCAAGTTGGCAATCGCAAACCCAATCAAGGTAAAGATAATGGCGTAAGCCTTGTAAGATACTTTCGGAAATGCCTTGTGGAAGAATTCCCCAGTCGCAACGATAAGTCCTGCGGTTGTTGTGAAGCAAGTCACTGTCACCATGATAGCTAGGAAAATCTGAGCCGCTGGTCCAAAGATGGCTTGTGTGGCTTGTGACAAGACACTTGCACCAATATTGGCATCTTTTGGTAATCCCGCCACTTGGAGTGGGAAATGATTCCCTAAAAAGGCTAATCCCAAATACAGAGCACCGAAGAGGATAGTCACTACGAAACCAACGACCCAAATCGTTGAGATATACTCTTTTTTAGACTTGAAGCCTAATTGGTTGAGTGTGACTACTGCTACTACACTGAAGGCCACAGAAGCCAAGGCATCCAAGGTGTTGTAGCCTTCCAAGAATCCTTTACCAAAAGCAGAAGCCTGATAGGCTTGACTTGCATCCTGAGGATTGTAACCACCATATTTAAATACTCCTGCCACGATAACGACAACAATCATGATGGCAAAGATAGGCGTCAATATACGTCCAATACTATCTAGAATTTTAGATGGATTCATGGCAATCCAAAGTGCTAGAGCAAAGTAGATTACGGTAAAGACAAAGAGCCAAAGGCTAGTATGTCCACTTCCAATCAAAGGAGAGAAGCCAATTGAAAAGGCGGTGGCGGCCGTTCTAGGAATGGCAAAGAAAGGACCAATGGACAGATAAAGTACTGCCAAATAGACTAGGGCAAACTTAGGCGAGATTTTTTGAGAAATCTCATGAATGTAACCCTTAGGATTTAAAGTCCCGATAACCAGTGTTAGGATGGCAATACCAACACCTGATAGGACAAAGCCGGCAATGGCTGGCCAAAAACGACCTCCAGATTCAAAGCCTAACTGAGGGGGAAAAGTCAGATTTCCCGCTCCAAAGAACATACCAAACAACAATAAAGCTGTAAGGCTTCCCTTTTTTAACATAAGTTTCTCCAATCTAAAACAAACAAGATCTTATGCCCCAAATAGACACAACTTGTTTATTATAATTTTAGTCAACTTATTTAGTATGACATGATTAGTTTGGAACTTCAAGCTATTGAAACGTATTTACAAAGGTTTTTAAAATTGCTAATTTTCTGTATCCTTGTACGAAAAAACTAGACAAGATTCTCATCTCGTCTAGTTTAATATTTTGATTATGGGTGACTGACAATCAATTCAAGCTCTCCCTTAATTTGCCATGTTTCAACATCGCTAGGAAGAATAAAGTGGCTGCCTTTTGCAATGTCATAATCTTGCCCATCTACTTTAAGGCTTCCTTGACCGTCAAGTACACTAAACAAACTGTAATCAGCAGTCTTTTCAAAATCAGCCTTACCTGAGATTTCCCATTTATAAACGGCGAAGAAATCACTTGCTACTAAGAGCGTTGACTTGAGATCATCTACTTTTGTTGTGACTGGTCGACTGTTGGCTGGCTCACCGATATTAAGGACATCGATAGATTTTTCAAGATGGAGTTCACGCAGGTTACCTTGATCATCTTTACGGTCAAAATCATAAACACGGTAGGTCGTATCACTAGATTGTTGCGTTTCAAGAACCATGATACCTGCACCAATAGCATGCATGGTACCACTTGGCACATAGAAGAAATCACCTGCTTTAACTGGAACCTTAGTCAAAAGATTTTCCCAATCCTTACTTTCAATTTGCTGACGCAGTTCTTCTTTTGATTTGGCATTGTGGCCATAAATAATTTCAGCACCTGGTTCAGCAGCAATGATATACCAACACTCTGTTTTACCAAGTTCACCTTCATGTTCAAGTCCATAAGCATCATCTGGATGGACCTGCACACTGAGCCAATCATTGGCATCCAAAATCTTAGTCAAAAGTGGGAAGACAGGTTCTTGACGATTGCCAAATAACTCACGGTGCTCTGCATAAAGAACATCTAAAGTTTGACCGGCATAACGACCATTCTTAATAGTAGAAACACCATTTGGGTGAGCAGAAATAGCCCAGTACTCTCCGACATGGTCACTTGGAATGTCGTAGCCAAAGACATCACGTAAATGCGTACCACCCCAGATTTTTTCTTGCATAACAGATTGTAAAAATAATGGTTCAGACATAATTACTCCTTTTTCTAGGAACGAGAGGCCTTAACATTTTTTGGAATTCAAGAAAAGGTGTTGACTCTCTTAGAGATTAACAGTGAAGTCTTACATAAAATAACCAATCTCTTTAAGTTACCAGACTTCTGATTCTCGAAAAATTTAGGCAAGTTCTGATTGTTGATTACCTCAATTATAAGCATAATTTGTGAAAATATCAACAAAGTCCTTAAAGAAATCACAAGATTTTGGCTTAATGGCTGCAAGTCATTTCAATAGCAAATTTCCTTTAAGAATCCTACTCATTCCTTCATTTTTCGGATAGACTGATTGAATTTAAAGACTTTTTAACCTATAATAATAATACTAGAGATATTATGAAAGGAAATCTCTCAATGAAATTCTATTCCTACGACTATGTGCTAAGTCAGATTAGCCAACAAAACTGGGTTATGGTTGCCATTACTGCAGGACTTATTTTAGTGACCGGCGTATTTGCTTTTAAGGCCTTCAAAGAACGCCATGATACTAAGTTTCGTGAACTCTCTATTATTTCTATTTTAACCTTAGTTGCCGTGGTTCTAATTACTATCAGTAATTTCCAAAGCAATCAATCAAACAATGACCAATTTAGAGCATCTCTTCACTTTATCGAGATTGTGTCTAAAAATCTCGACGTTGATAAGAGTAAAGTTTATGTCAATACTTCTACTACTACAGATGATGCTATCCTCAAAGTTGGAAACAAATACTATCGTGCCATCTCAGGTTCAGAACCTGACAGCTACTTGCTAGAACAAATAAAACTTTACAAGTCTGATGTTGAACTCGTGGAGGTTAAAAAATGACATCTTTTTATCTTGCTGTTGCAATTAAACTAGCTTTGGGGCTTATTTCACTCGTCTTTGTTATCAATTTAACAGGTAAAGGAAACCTAGCACCTAGCTCAGCTGCTGACCAAGTACAGAACTTTGTTCTTGGTGGAATCATCGGTGGTACAATTTATAATAGTACCGTTTCCATCCTTCAGTACTTTGTTATCCTGATTATTTGGACTATTTTGATCTTACTTCTTAAATGGCTCATCACCAATATTCGCTTCATCAAACATTTGATTGACGGTAAACCAACTCTCATCATCAAACAGGGTCAACTAGATCCTGAAGCTTGTCGCTCTATAGGACTTTCAGCTTCTGATGTCGCTTTAAAATTACGTTCTCAAGGAATTTTTCAACTCAAAGAGGTTAAACGTGCAGTTATTGAACAGAACGGCCAATTGATTGTGATCCGTTCTGGCGATGAAAATCCAAAATATCCAATCATTACTGATGGGGTCATTCAAACAGAAATTCTTGATACTATTGGTAAAACGGAAGATTGGTTAAATGAAGAGCTTCAAAAATTAGGATATGAAAACGTTTCGGATATCTTTATTGCTGAATACGATAAAGGAAACATTAATGTCGTTACTTATTAAACAAATCACTTGCATTACCGTTTAATATTGTCTACAATGGTCTCATCATAAAAAGGAGGTTCTACTATGGGAATCGAAGATAAATTGAATCAAGCTAAAGGCGCTCTTAAAGAGGGTGCTGGTAAACTGACTGGCGACAAAAAGACTGAAGTCGAAGGTGCTGTTGAAAAAGTGGTAGCAAAAGCAAAAGACGGTATCGAAGATGTTAAAGAAGGCGTTGAAGGTGCTGTTGAAGGCCTTAAAAATGCTTTTTCTAAAAAATAATAATAAATAAACAGAAGCTCTTTTCCTTTTTTGAAGAGGGCTTCTGTTTTTCTTTATGTTCTTAACTAGAATTACTTACGAGAATGCTTGCTTCCTTTAATTGCAAATGATGTTGTCATAAGTACAGCCCCTAATGCACCTAGTCCCAAACTGCTCACATCACCAGTATTTGGTAGACTTGATTTACTTGTTTGATTGCTTTGTGAACTTTTAGATGACTGATTAGCCTTAGAGCTTGTTTGGGTATTTTGTTTCTGAGCAAGATTAGTTTGTACGACTGAGCTTACATTTTCCTTTTGACTTGAAACTTCTCTTGTCTGACCTTTTGCTGCTTCAGAAGTTTGATTTTGAGTAAGAATCTTATTCAATTTCTCAGCAGTCTCTTGAGCTTGTTGTTGGGCACTGCTTGATGTATTGGTACTTGCCTGTTCAGGCTGTGCTTCTGCTGACTGATTGGCAACTGCTACTTCAGATATAAGTGATCGTACTTCAGGCTCTGCAGCTCTAGTCGTTGATGAGCCTTGACCTGATGGGCTTGTGCTTCTGGCTGTCGTTGCTGAAGTAGTTGCATCTGCTTGGTTCGCATTAGTTGCTACTGAATTGCTAGCAGTCGCAGAGGCTGAGGCATTCGCAGTTGGAGACATTGTGACACTAGCAGTCGTAGAAGTTGTGGTACTCACATTTGAAGACGTTGAGTTACTTGTTTGACTAGCAAAGTTTGGTGGGGTAGGAAGTCCAGTATTAGCCGTCTGGCTTGTTGAACTTGTACTACTTGTGCTAGTTGTATTCTCAGAACTTGTCGAAGCAGATTGGCCCCATGGGGTATTGACGTTACCCGTATTTGTAGAGCTGCCACCATAGCTAGTTGGTCCGCCGTAGCCTCCGAAGTTATCAGACATTGAACTATTACCAAAACCATCACCTGGGAAGCCGCCCATGCCACCAGCACCAGGACCATTGTTTGTGCCTTCTTCAGTAGCTGTTGCAGTCACACTAGCACCACTTGATGTCGTAATGGTATAGGTTTCACCCGAAGTTAGACTCTCGGTACTAAAGACCACATTTCCAAATGAAGTTGTTGCTGTTGTGGTCGCTACAACATTTCCAGAACTATCTGTAACTGTGATGGTATCTCCAGCACTACCAGAGATGTTGGCCATGATATAAGACTGGCTTGAACCCGTTGTAAAGGCCTGAGCCATTCCTTGGTTACCTATGGCCCAAACGGTACCGCCAGAAATAATACCTGTTCCATCGTAGT
This sequence comes from Streptococcus sp. 3.1, assembly GCF_016648915.1. Classification (NCBI taxonomy): domain Bacteria; kingdom Bacillati; phylum Bacillota; class Bacilli; order Lactobacillales; family Streptococcaceae; genus Streptococcus; species Streptococcus sp. 3.1. The sequence goes on from NZ_JACLQV010000004.1 coordinate 106,266, forward strand.
CGATAGCAGCATTATCTGCACTTGTCTGAGCGACGTAGAGAGAACCACTTTTCACTGTCACATTGCCGTTACTGTCGATACCATCACCATCTGCCAAGATAGTTACCGTTGCACCGTCAATATTGATGCCCACTTCATTTTCCAAGTCAGAAGTCGAATTGGTTAAGCTTGAAGTATCAGCGCTGTCCTTGGTCGTCCACTCAGTGGCGTTAATACCGTCATCACCAGCAGTGATATCAACGGTTCCACCTGTCAAATTGATATAACGCCCTTCAAGGCCTTCGTCACCTGCTACAACTGTTACTTTAGAATTGCCTTCGACAGTCAATTCATCTGTAACCGTGATACCTTTATCAGTTGCATTAATGGTTACCGTTGAGTCGGTAATCGTCAAATCACCACTGTTCACATCTGTTTTGTCTTCGACCTGAATACCGTCATCAGTTGCCGTGATGTTGACTGTGGCATTTTTAATAGTTACAGCTTTCGTCGCATTGATACCATCCTTTGCCTCAGAAGTCAAATCAAGTGTTACAGAGTCAACCGTTACACTGTCAGCCTTGATGGCGTGCTTTTCAGTGCTTGAAAGGGTCAAGCTACTTCCAGTACCACTGGTAATGGTCAAGGCTCCCGCTGCTTCAATTGCATTAGCAGATGTTGAAGAAATAGAACTGTCTGAAAGGACATTAACAGTCAATTCTGCTGAAGAATTGGAAGTAATAGACGAATCCGTTAAGGTCACACCATCCAAGTAGATTGTAACTGGATCTGTCACGCTACCTGACACAATAATGGTATAGCTTGAACCATTTCCGGTCAAAGTGTATGATCCTGCTTGATTGATGGTAATTGTCGTTCCATCAACTGTGACAGTACCGCTATCACTTGTTACCACGGTTGTTCCATTGAAAGTAATCGTTGTCGTTGAGCTTTCTGAATCACTATCTTCAGACTCAGTTGTCGTTGCCTCAGAAGCAGTATCAGAAGAATTGTTAGTTAGAACAGAAGCCGTTTCTGAGGCCGTCGCTTCAGTGGTATTTGTGTTTGTATTAGTGCTAGTGTTTTCTTCTGTAGTGGTCGTTGCTGTATCTGAAGTCTCTTCAGTTGTGCTTTCAGCAGTTTCAGAAGAACTTGCTTCTGGAGTTGCGGAAGTACTTGAATGATCAGATGTTTCACTGCTTGTTGATGTAGCAGGCGTGTCCTCTGTCGTACTTGTTGTACTTATTGTTGACGAATCAGTGTCTGAAGTTGAAGCCGCAGTTGAAGTACTTGTAGCCGATTCTGTGCTTGTTTCAGTAGTTTCTGATGTATTGTTGGTCTGAGTACTTTCTTCAATCAAATCGGCAGTGGTTTCACCCGTCGTAACCGTTGAGAGTGTTGATTCAGTGTTCGTCTCATCGGCTGAAACCTTATTTTCATTTAGGACGACCGAGCTACCAAAAATTAAGCTAGCTACTAGGACTGATCCTGCTGTTTTCCATTTTGATGATTTTTTAATGGCATAACGTTCTTGTGTTTGTTTTGTATCTTTGTATGTCATATGTTGGACCTCTTTCTTACTTTTGAGACGCCTCTATTAAACACAAGAAACCTAAGACAAGACTTAAAGAAAGGTTAATCTTTCCTTAAAGTAAAAAAGTCCCCAAGATATTGGGAACTTTCAATCTCTAGGATAAACTACTCTAAATTCTTCTAAAACAACTAGACTGTCCTGACTAAAATGTAATCCAACCTCTTCCAACCAATTGCTAAAGAGATTCTCATGAAGCTCTTTCCAATAGGTTAGCCCACGGTCTCCTTCACCTTCCTTGTAGGCATGGTCTTTAGAAACCTCTTTAAATGGGATGACCTCAACTTTCGTCGTTTCAATAATACAAATAGCATTCTCCTTACTATCAAGAATGACGCTCAGTTCATTTTCCTTGGGCAATGGTTCATTCCCCACTGCATACAAGTCAAAAGCTGAACTGGTTGCTGTCTTTTGCCCCATCAATACGAGTTCTGCCAAATAATCTGCTTCCACGCCAAAGGCCCAGGCATCAATCTTATCTCCGATTGTCTGATTTAAAATCTTATAGGCTTGCCACATCTGGTCTGATTTCATCAATCTACTCCTGCTTTTACTCTCCTTCCATTATATCAAAAAACGCTAGATCATCAGACCTAACGTTTTCATCTTAATACTTAGAATGTTTGTAACCGTAAAAGGCATAGATCGCTGACCCAATTAGCACTGCCAAACCAAAGGTTAACCATGTCTGCCAACTGTACTGACTCATAAAGGAGAGGCAGACGATAATTGAAATAATGGGCAAGACAGGAACAAATGGAACCTTAAACTCATCCTTCTGTGGCAAGCCCTTGTCCTTACGAAGAATAATGAGGGCAATAGCCAAGAGGACCAAGTAAGCCAAGGTCGCAATGTTAACCAAGGATGCCATATTGGCCAAAGAGAAGATACCTGCTGAGATAGCTGACAAAACACCTGTCAAAAGCGTCGCATGATGTGGAACCTTATTAGTCTTTGAAACCTTTTGGAAGGTTTGAGGAAGGAAACCATCACGCGCCAGGCTATAAACCATACGGCTAAGGGCATAGGCCATTGAAATACATACCGTAATCAAGGTCATAATAGCAACCACAGAGACATAGTTGGCCGCCCAAGAAATACCGATATAGCGAAGGGCATAAGCCACGGCATCATCAACATTCAACTTGGTATAGTGGACCACTCCTGTCAAGACCAGCGAAACCACTGCATAAAGTGAAGCTACGATAATCAAGGCAAGAACGATACCTCGAGGAACGTTCTTTTGCGGCTCTTTAATCTCGTCTACTGTCATAGAGATAGATTCGAAACCAAGGAAACCAAAGAACATGAGGGAAGCACCCGCCATAATTCCTGTCTTTCCTCCATAAATTTGTCCAAAGCCAAATGGTGCAAAATCTGCCCAGTTGCTAGGAATCAAATGGAAGAGCCCCACTAAGATAAAGACCGCCAAGGCTGAAAACTTGAGCACTACCAAGAGGGAGTTCAAACGTAGAGCCTGCTTAGAATTCATGAGAAGAAGAGCCGTCACCAAGACTAAGACCAAGACTGGCAAGAGGTCTATGTAAGTACCTTGACTGGGATTGAAAGGTCCACTGATGGCTTGAGGCAACTTAAGACCAAAGCTAGCCAGTAGCCCCTTGAGGTAGGCACCCCAACCAGAAGCAACACTGGATACGGCATTCATAAAGACAATCATGGTCAACCAGCCACCCATCCAGGCAGGATACTCCCCCCAGACAGCATAGAGGTAACCATAGACACCACCGGCTGATGGGTAACGTGAGGCAAACTCAGCAAAGAAAATCGCTGACATACCAACACACACGGCTGAAATCAAGACCGAAATAATCAGGGCAGGACCAGCCAGAGTCGATGCCGCAGTACCAGTAATCGTAAAGATTCCTGTACCAACCATGGCACCGATTCCCAGCAGGACCACATCCCTAAGGGTCAGATGTCGTTTCATCTCAGTCTGAGCGAGACCGACATCCTTTTTACGAAAAATACTCATTTTTATACTCCATTTTTTGCGAAATACCGAACTATTATACCATATTTCTTGGTCTAAATGGACCTTTTTCTGTATTTTTATACTTTTATTGGTGAATGCTATGTTGAAGATGGGGACTTCCAGTGCTTACTTTTTAATTTTACATACATCTCGATTAAAAGGAGCTTGCTAAAGTGGTCCTAAATCATTCTTTTTCGTTTCTCAAATCCTTGCCTAGAAAGAATTTTCAATTTTTAGAAAAACTATGAAAATCTTATGAATGCGTTTGATTCTTCTAATGAAAGATGTTAGAATGGGGGCATTAAAAAGGAAAAGGGGAACTTTTATGGAAAATAAAGTTCATTTTAAACTTCATAAAGTGAAAAAACAATGGGTTACCATTGCCGTGTCTGGTTTGGCACTTGGTGCCTCATTGATTGGAGTTGGTGTCTCTGCCGACGAGCAAGCTACAAATCAAGTTACCTCAGCTAGCACGCCTGAAAACGTCAGTCAGGATCCTGAGCTTGTCGTCACAGAAACAACTGTGGCTACGACAGAAGCTGATCAAGTCGCAAGCAATAAGGCAAGTGATACAACTGCTACTGTCACAACTGATAAGCAGCCAGTCCTTAAAGAAGACCAAGCAAGTAGCACTTACAATTTGTCTAGTGGCGAAACGAGAACTGCTACTTCAACTTCAGAAACAGCTAGCACAGTCACTGACGTAAACAGCCAAACACCGGAATCTGTTGAAACTACTGTCGTTTCTGGCGGTCAATTCAAGAGCGATGCTGAGGGCAACTGGTACTACCTTAAAGACGGGAAAAATCTGACAGGTGCCCAAAACGTTGACCATTTCGACCTTTATTTCCACGAGGATGGCAAGCAGGCCAAGGGTGAGATTATCACAGAAAATGGACAATCTTTCTACTATGACAAAGCCAATGGACGTAAGGTAACCAATACCTCTATCAACATTGATGGTCAAGCCTATAAGGCTGATGCCCAAGGTCGTTTGACAGCAGTTCTGCCTGAAACGAACAAACGCAACCAGTTTATTGAAGACAACAACCACAACTGGTATTACCTCGGTAAAGATGGGAAACCCGTCACTGGTGCTCAGAACATCGATGGCTTTAACCTCTACTTCCACGAAGACGGTCGACAAGCTAAAAACGAAATTGTTACTATTAATGGTGATAGCTACTATTTCGATAAAGACAATGGACGTCGTGTGACAGGTCGCCAATATCTTGATTATGCAAACCATAAATACTTTGGTTACTACTACTTCGATAAAGATGGCAAGATGGTAAAAGATGACTTTGTTACCGAGAATGGTAATCTTTACTACTTTGATGCTACTGGTAATCAACCTGATTCTGTCTTTGTCTCAGATAAATCGGGTAACTGGTACTACTTCGACAATTACAAGGCAACTAAAGGCTTCTCAGCCCCATTTGGTTTCCAAACCGAATTCCTAGACCGTAGCCAATCCGACTATAAGACAAGCGTTCAAAACCTAAACGGACAACAGTATTACTTTGATCCTAAGACTGGTATTATGGTAACCAATCGTTATGTTTCTGATGATAAAGGGAATTGGTATTACTTTGGTAAAGATGGTAAAGCGCTTCATGGCTTTCAAACAGTAGACGGTAGCCTTCACTACTTCAATGACAATGGTCAACAAGTCAAAGGGGACTTTCTTTACTACGGTAACGATATCTACTATTTCGATAAAGATAATGGAAATCCAGTAACTAACCAATTCGTTAATAGAGATAACTCTTGGTACTACTTCGGATCTGATGGTAAAGCCGTGTCTGGTTTCCAAACCATTAACGGTCAGAACCTTTATTTCCACGAATATGGTGTCCAAGCCAAGGGACAACTGGTTACCATTGACGGCAAAACCTACTACTTCGATCCAAATACAGGTGACAAGTGGGTTAATCGCTCACTTACCTTAAACGGTACGGTCTATAACTTTGATAGCAATGGTGTGGCGACTCTTAAAACTGCTCAAACCTCAAATCGAAACCAATTTGTTCAAGGTAGCGATCAAGAATGGTACTACTATGATGCTAACGGCAAAAAGGTCACTGGTTTCCAAACTATTAACAAGGACCTCTACTACTTTAACGATAAGGGCCATCAAGTCCGAGGTGCTTTCTTTACTCTAGGTGATAACCAGTATTTCGCTAACAGCGAAACTGGTGCTGTTCTTCGCAACGCCTTTTATCATGATACATCCACTGACCATTACGGTGTCTTCTCTGAAACTATCTACTACGCAGGAAGTGATGGTGCCTTCAAGACAGGTTGGTTTGAAGTTGATGGCAACCGTTACTATGGTAGCGACTATTCTGATAATGATGCCATTAAAGGAAGTCTCTACACAGGAGTCGTCAACTCTCAGCTCTTTAGCCCAGATGGAAAACTCTTGACAAATGGTCTCTATCCTGAGTTTAAGCGTACTGGTGAAAATGCTTATGACCTTGAAGATGTCTATGTCACAGATAACGACGGTAATATCAAAGAAGGTCCTTATCAGTATGATGGCAAGATTATTGGGTCTAAATATAGTAGCGTCCGCCAATCACAATGGTCAACTTTTGACGAATGGGATATTCTTAATGGACACCTCTATCATTTCGACTCAACACCTATGACCTTCACAGCACCAAATGGCCAAAAAGTAACCACAAACGTTGCCATTGCAACAACTAACAAAGCCCTTACATATCGCGGTGTAACCTTTAATTTTGATGCCAAGGGTATTGATGCGACAAAAGAAAAAGCCATCCACTTTGACCAATTGAAGACGGATCCTAGCGGTACAAGTTATCTCTATGAAAATGGCCAAAAAGTCACTGGTTTGAAGACCTTTGATGGCGTCAGTTACTATTTCTATGAAGATGGCCGTCAAGCCAAAGGTACTGAGGTCGCAATCAACAATAATATTTACCAATTTGACCAACTGACTGGTATCATGACACGCAACGCCTTTTCAAAATCATACAACTACGAAGGTTCTCCACGTTTTCCATACTACCCAACACGCTACTATGGCAATGACGGAGCTGCTCTGACAGGTTGGCAAACCATCAACGGCAAGGACTACTACTTCCGAGATAGTGGAAACCTTGAAACAGGACGTTTTGTCATCGGGGACAGAGCTTATAACGCTGATGACAATGGCGTAGTTACTGACCGCAAGGGTGAACCTGCCTACCGCAATCGTATCGTCTACGATAAAGGCGACAACTACTATTACAATGACAAAGGTGAGAAAGTTACCGGCTTCCAAGAAGTTGATGGCAAGGTCCTCTACTTCGACGCTGAAGGCAAACAAGTCCTAGGACGCTTTGTCACAGTTGATAATTACACCTACTATTTCGACCCTAAAACAGGTGAAAGATACACTAACCGCTCTGTCCTCATCGACGGTAAACTCTATACCTTCGACAAAGACGGACATGTCGTGTCTTAAGATGAGATGAAACCGAGACGAAAGTCTTGGTTTTTTGGGTGGGAGTTAAGTACCATATAAACTAACATTACATTTAGGAAACTAAAAATAGGCTGAGAAATAACCTCAGCCTATTTTATTTATACAAGAATTATATACTCTAATTATAACTTATCAATGATGAATCAAATCATATATTCCAAATCATAACTAGCATCAGAAAGAATACGTGCCAAAAATTGTTGTGTACGTTTTTCTTTTGGTCTGTAAAAAATGTCTTTTGGACTCCCCTCTTCGATGACATGACCACCATCCATGAAAACGACATGATTAGCTACATCTCGTGCAAACCCCATTTCATGAGTAACAACCACCATTGTTGTTCCTTCATGAGCAAGTTGTTTCATGACATCCAGAACATCCCCAACTAGTTCTGGATCAAGGGCCGATGTTGGTTCATCTAACAAGATAACCTCCGGCTTAACTGCTATAGCCCTGGCTAAACCAATACGTTGTTGTTGTCCACCTGAAAGTTGTGATGGGTAGTAATCTTTAAAATCCAGAAGACCAACTTTTTTAAGTGCTTCTTCAGCAATCTGTTGCGCTTCACTTTTAGGAACTTTCCTAGCAATCACTAAACCTTCCAAGATATTCTCGATGGCAGTCTTGTTTGCAAATAAATTGTAGTGTTGGAATACAAAAGCTGTCTTCTTTCGGATATCTAAAATATCTTTCTTTGATAACTTATCCAAAGAGTAGTCCTTACCCGAAATTGTTAATTGACCTCCATCTGCTTTCTCCAAGTGATTAAGGCAACGTAAGAAAGTTGTTTTTCCTGAACCTGACGGTCCCAAGATGACAACCACGTCTCCCTGTTTCACTTGTAGATTAACATCAACAAGAACCTGACGATCTCCAAATGTTTTTGATATATGTTTAGCTTCTAGCATAGTGACTCCCTCTATGTAAATTGCAATTTTCTTTCTCCAAGGTTAAAGAGAACTTGAATGATACCACAAATGATTAAATATAAAATGAAGATGACAAAATAAGATTCAAAATATTGATATCCATATGCTGCTTCAACTCGTGCAATTGCGGTAATATCTTTTATCGTCATAACAAAGACAAGTGACGTTCCTTTCACAATATTGATAACTAAGTTACACAAATTGGGAAGAGCAGACTGAAGTGCCTGAGGAAAAACGATTCTCAGATAAGCTTGTCTTGTTGTTAAACCTATGGCTTGGGCAGCTTCTAGTTGACCTTTATCAACAGTTTGTAATGCTGATCGAATGATTTCCGATAAACTTCCTGTCGTCATCAAGCTATAGATAATAAAAGCATAGTAAAGCGGATTAACTTTGAAGACATCTATGTGACTCCCAATTCCTTTAAAAAATTGATTTAACAAACTAGGGAACAAACTATAAAAAAATAAAATTAACAGAATTGGAGGTGTTGCACGAATAAATGCAAGATAAACAATTGAAAAAGTCTTGACACCTCTCAACTTATAAATCTGCCCTAAAGCGAGAAATAAAGCAGGTAGAAAACTCAATAAAATTGCCACAACCATGATTCCCAGAGTTACCGGAACACCATATAAAGCCTTGATAAAGGTATCTATTATAAAAGTAATATTCATTATTTACCTCTCTTTTACACTCAATTGTTGTTCTGTTATCCTAGAAATCAACGATAGAATTAACGCTATTCCCCAATAAACAAGGGCAACAGCTGTATAAGTCTCCAAAGAATAGTTTCCTAAATGGCGACTAATCAAAAGATTCCCTTTGCCCATAACATCAATAAAACCAATTGTATAAGCCAAAGCTGCATCGCGCATAAGATTAAGTATAGCTGTTGTAATATTTGGTAAAGCAACCTTAAATGCTTGAGGGGCAATAATTCTTACAAAGGTTTGTTCAGAAGTCAGCCCAATACTAAGCCCAGCTTCTAATTGTCCTTTAGGAATTGCTTGATAAGCCGCTTTAAACACTTCTGATATCATTGCTGAGAATAGGAGAACCATGGTCACAAGAACGAATATCAATTTGGACCAATTATTAATATCTAATCCCAACCACCAATTAAGAAATTCTGGAACTCCGTAAAATACCAAGAATAATAGCACAATAGGTGGGGTACAGCGTAAGATAAAAACATATCCCTTAGCTAAATTCTCCAAAGCTTTATCCTTGGAAAGGCTTGCCCAAGCAATTAATCCTCCTAATAACGACCCAAGTAAAGTCGTTAATATGATAACCAATAATGTCATTGGTAAGCCCTTTATGACTTCAGGTAATGCTCCAAAAACTTTTGAAATGTCATAATTGACCATATTTTCTCCTAACTAAACTCACTCCAGAAGCTTATCAAAACATCATACTTTTACGACGTTACAATTTACTTATTTGTCTACGTATGAGAAGACATCCTCACCAAAGTATTTTTTAGATAACTTTTCAAGTGTACCGTCTTCTTTTAGTTCCTTGATAGCCTTAGTATATTCTTTTGAAAACTCTTCGTTCTTACTATCTCGATGGAAGAGTGGATAGGTTGGAATTCCTTTATAAGGGAACCAAGTCAATTTATCTGCATATTGATGATACGCACCATCTTTATCAGTTACAGCCTTTTCAAAAGATAATTTAATATCAAAGTAAGCATCATAACGATTTTCCAGAACCCATGCATAGGCATCTGAAACTTGGAAAGATTCCGCAGATGTTAACTCGATTGGTTGATCTTTATGCTCATCGTTGTAGTCTTTGATAACATTCCACTGAGCATTTTGTGGTGAGATTGGTACCAAGCGACCATTTTGTTTTGCAAAATCAGAGATATTTTTATATTTATCTTTATCATCCTTACGAATGGTAAATCCAATAATACTTGCTCCAATTGGATCTTTAGGAATAATAAATTTTTTAGCACGTTCATCTGTGTACCACGCACCCTTAGTACCAATGTCATATTTACCTGACTCTAAACCAATCAAAAGATCATCATCACTTGTTCCGGTATATTCAAATTTGTACTGTGGAAGCTTTTTATCAATTTCCTTTAATACAGCTACCTCATAGCCATCAGAATTACCATCCTTATCAACAAAATCATAAGGAACATAGTTTTGAGTATGGGCAACTTTTAATGTTGTTACCTTTCCAGAATCTGATTTTGCTTTTTTATCTCCTGTTAAGCTACGTCCAATAACTGTAGCCCCAATAAGTGCTACAACAACAGCTCCACCAATAATCCATGTTTTTTTACTCATATTAATCTCTCCTTTTTCTTACAAAATTGCTGCTTCACGTACCCATTCAATACGCTCATGGTTAATATCACTTGGAATCGTACAATCAGCACCAATGATTAACCCATGGGTTCCAGTATCAGCAATAATCTCCCTAACCTTTTCTTGAATAGCTTTTTTAGTTCCAGTATATAGAAGACCGTCTTTTCCATTTTCAAATCCTCCAAGAACTGTGCGACCTCTAAAAATGTTAAGACCTTTTGCCAAACTAATTCCTTCAGGACCGACCGCCCAATTAACTACCTGAGCAGGATAATCTTTAAATAGTTCGATGTTATTACGGGCTCCTTCGTAACCGCAAATATGTAGAATATTATGTCCTTTGGCTCCATTAGCTGTTTCTAAAACCTTTAATTCACTTGGAGCAATAATTTCTTTATAAATTTCAGCGCTAACTCGCTCATCTTGAATACTTTGAACACTTAGGTAAATACCATCAGCACCTGCTTCTTCAATCACCCTCTGACTAAGACTCGCAATGTCTTCGCCAATAACATCTAAAACATGCTTCAAAGCTTTTCGGTTTTCCACAATGTAATCTGCGATAAGATCATCGCCACCTGAAACTTTTCCAACTAACCATTTTAAATAAGTAACCGGAGCGAAGATATTGTAAATTGCAACAATATCTTCAGGAAAATCAGCAATCAGACTTTTTACAAGTTCGACTTGTGCAGAAATCCAAGGATGATTTGCACCTAAAGGTTCAATCGTTTGCAAATCGCTGATTGACTTAAAATCTTTAAAAGCAGGTTGTGGGTATGCGAAGAAACCATCACTCATCAATTTAACAAAATCAGGTTTGACTTCTTCAATAAATTTTTTATGACCAGCTTTATTTTTATCAATAATTTCTGGATTTTCAAAACCATGTAACCACTCGTCTTCAGTAGTAAAATGATGCCAAAATCCTACTGGGACACGATCAACACTTTCTCCACGAAATGCTTTCAAAACTAACTCTCTTTTTTCTGACATAAGAAACTCCTTTTCTTTTATCCTAAAACCAACAACTCAATGAATTCACCTAAAATACTATAATCTCTTATTATCATTGGTTGCTTCAAAACTGAATGACATTATCTTATCAGAGATTATCACATCCGAAAAATAAAGAAATGTTATCCCTAGCCATAAATAAAACTTATGATATAGTAATCTAAATTACGTTAAATCCTATTGTTACTTCTTTTAAGCATATATACCTACATAGTATTATTACCATCAGCTATAAGTAATTCTTAACACCAAGATAGAGAATTACTATCACAAACATAATTTAGTCTCTAGTCTTCCTGGAGAATCACTTCTCTAACTAACTTTGCTATAATAGTCTCAAACAAAGCAAAGGAGATTTTCTATGACATCCTTATACGATTTTACAGTTTCAGATCAAGCTGACCAACCCGTGTCTCTCAAAGACTATAAGGGCAAGGTCGTCTTAATCGTCAATACTGCAACAGGATGTGGTTTGACGCCACAATATCAGGGCTTGCAGGAACTTTATGACAAATACAAAGACCAAGGATTCGAGATTCTTGATTTTCCTTGTAATCAGTTTATGGGTCAGGCACCAGGTAGTGCTGAGGAAATCAATACTTTCTGCACCCTCAATTACCAGACAACCTTCCCTCGATTTGCCAAAATCAAGGTCAATGGTAAGGAAGCTGAGCCACTTTTTGATTGGCTAAAAAAAGAAAAATCTGGGCCACTTGGGGCAAGAATTGAGTGGAATTTTGCTAAGTTTTTGATTAACCGTGAAGGTAAAGTCGTCGAACGCTTTTCTTCCAAAACTGATCCACTGAAATTGGAAGAAGCTATCAATACTCTTCTTAATAACTAAAAACAAAAAACGAGAGTAAAACTAGAACGACAAACACTGACTGTCGCTAGTTCTGCTCTCGTTTTCTGCGTTAAGAAAAATAGTATAGAAAGAAAATTCGCTTTATTTTAGAATAAAGCTGTCAATGCTGTAATTAAACCAAAGATGATACCTGGCGCATTTGCAGCAGCAAGGGGAAGGTCACGTTCTTTTTTAAAGAGACCATAGTAAACCCAAAGGCTACAGTTGATTGCAGCTACCAAAGGTTGGATAAAGTTTCCTTTATGACCAGACAGATTGTCCATGATTTGTGGTACGTAAGATACGTACATCATCACTGACATAAAGGTTGCTACCCAACCAAGGGTTTTCATTTGTTTATCTGACATTCGAGACTCCTCTTTTATAAAATTCTTTTGCCTTGAACCTGATGATAAGATTCTCAAGACATGTTTTAATGCACTAGAATTAAAACAGTGTCTATCTTACGCTTTTACAATAGAGAATTCAAGAATTTTGGAGCAATGTTAAAAACATGTAAACTATCACAAGATTGTGATTGGTCACAATCTTGTGATAGTGAATTTAGTCTCTTATCTAGCGTTTTCATAAGAAAAAAAGACCTCTTAGAGAAGTCTTCAAATGGTTATAATACCGACATTTCCTCAACAATCGCCCTACAAACCTGACGGGCCATGGCTGCATTATCACCAAAATTAATATAGAACGGTTGTGAAGAGCTCGTCTTCATACGGACACAGTAATTGTGGTAAATGTGGTTAGACCACCAGTAAAGCCAGAAGCCACAAATACCAAGCAATAAAAGCCCCAAAAACGGATCCTTTCCTAAGAAAATCAATCCCAGAAATACTCCCAAAAGAGCAATTTTCGGAAATGCACGCTTGTCACAAACGACATCGACGGCATTAATCTTGTTAATAGCTACTGAACGGCCACCCCATGACAAAATTTTACCTGTTGAACTGACACCACCAATTTGAAAACTCATTTATATACTCCTAATCCTCTTATTGCTTGAGACACATAGTCTCGACATGTACGTTTATTTATCTATTATCCTACTGGCGGTGCACGCCAGCCTTTAGTCAAATCATTTGACATGATATCTCCTTTCTATCCCTCAGAAAGTGTCTGCCTAAATTGAGCTAACTTGTCCAAAGTATCACTTGTAACTAAACCTTTGATATTTTCATTTGAACGATGATTAATATTAGCTTCCCATGCCTGTTTGATACTATCCCTCTCATTATTGAGCTTTGATTTTGACAAAATATTAATAGGATTTTTTCGTTCCAAGCTAACTGCTTGGGGGGCCTCGAGACGTTTTACCTTACTAGAGAAAGTTTGCTTCAAACAGGATAAAACTTGGTCCACTTTCTTTTTCAAAAATGTTTTAATTGAATAAATTAAATGATTTCTAAGTCGCTTAAAGATTGAGCGTTGAGCATTTGCTCCATAAATTTTTGGTGGCTCAATAGATTGACCTGAGAGCTGATAATGTAACTCCTGCTTTGATAAACGATAAGTCACCTGACTAATATAGGTATTGTGTTCTGGTAACTTCTCTAGATGGGCGCTTTTAGATAACTGATGCCATGCATTCTGAAAATCATTATCCTTTCGCATTACTTCCAAGTAAGCATACGCTGCCTTTGTCAAATATACCAGTTTCCTTTGATGACATGCCAAGAGCCCGCCCCTTAACAGTTTCTTTAAGGTATTTTGATAAGTCTGATTAAATTGGTACTTGAGACCTGATCCCTTTTTCGAATCTGGCACAAAAATGTAAAATTGAGGATCTTTAGGTTTATAGAGACGTACATGCACACCCTCCGACTGTAAAGATTGAAGAAGTCTCAAAGCCAGATACTGACTTTGATCAAAGTAATACCAGTTTCCTTCTTTATAAAGCAAATTACTGATAGACGACTTAAGCCAAAAGTCACTATGACGGTTAGAAACAGTCTCTTGTCCAAAAGATTGTAATGCTTGATGACCACTCAAACGAAAAATCTTGTAATAATAGGTGTCTTTAGTAATGGCAACATAGATTGACTCAGTTCCATGAGCTTGTGAACACGATAACAGTTTCTCAGTCTTGCTAAGTCGTGACTGAATTAAAGTTTTAACTGACTCTACATCAAGTGTTTTCATATTAAGTCTCCTCTCATTTTTATAACTCAGATAACATCTTTGATGCCATTATTATTGCACAGAAAAATAAGAGATTCAACCTCGAAAACAGCTAAAAACGTAGTTTAATGTGCGTATACCAGAAGTATTCATTTCTCAAAATTTACTACAAAAATAAAATGACACAAAACACAGTGTTTTATGTCGTTTAATGTATGATAAATACATTATAAAAAAATAGGTTTTTAGTGGTAAAAATAACATTTTCAAGACTGGACAGAATAGTATTTCAATACTTTTCTCAAAAACTTAAGCTATCCAAAGAAGACATTCGACTGTTAAAACTCTACAACATGTTCTCAGCTACTTAAAAATGAAGGTCACAAAAAGAAGTTACTAGTACAGTACTAGCAACTTCACAGAATGAAGAGATCAATTTTTCATAATACTATCTTTTGCTCCTTAGAATAATAGACTCTTTCTGATTAATTGTAACGAAATCATTCTGCTAAGAGTACTTCTTTGATGGTTTGTTTTTGGAGTTTTCTGTTAGATAGATAAAAGAGGCTTTCATAAATCACCGCAAAACCGAGCAAGGTCCAAAAGCACACATTCCAGTCAAAGTTGTGCTCAATCTTTTCAGGCACCGTGTCTTTGATCACACCGATCAAAATTTCCATGATGCCATATTGATAAGCCGTCCCAAGAATGAATCCTAGATAAGCCCAGAAACGATAAGGAGCGAGAATATGACTTTGGCATTCACGATCGGTGTAGCCAAATGCCTTCATAAGAGCCAAGGTTTCGCGGATTTCTGAGACCACAATCCCCAATGACAAAAAGAGAATCGAGAAAGAAAGAATCAGGCCAATCATAATCATCATCGTTTGGATGATGTCATCTGTGTAGTCCCTTAGGCCAAAAGACAATTGAACCATGGCCGCAAAACACATGGAGCCAAAGACCACAAAAAACAGAATCGATTTTCTCCCCCAAATCAGCGACGAAGACAGCTCCTCTAGGAAGGATTTCTCTTTCTTGGGGGCCCTCTTTCTCCTTTTGACCTTAATCGGTGTTGGAGATTTTTTCAATAAGCGAAGGGCCGGCGTTTGTAGTTGTCTTCTAGCATAGCCAATTGCAAGGACCATAAAGAAGGTCGTTGGCAGCATCACCAAAGCAACCAGGAGCTGCCAGTGAAAATGAATGGTAATTTCTGGCAGAATTCCCTTTTCATTTCGAAAGTCATAAAAATGTCCCATCATAAGAAAAGAAGCGAAATAGCCAAGAAGAGCCCCAACTCCAAAACTGAGTCCAAAAGCCCAAAATCGTTTCGCCAACTGGCCATTGCTATAGCCCAAAGCCTTTAAAATTCCTAATTGTTCCTTGTGGTCATCGACAAATTGTTTGATATAAAAACACATGAGAAGGATCGACGTCAAGGACAAGACAACCCCACTGACCATGGCCACCATCCAAGATAGCGAAACCTGGGCATCATAGTAGGTCGTAATCATGGGATTGGTTTTAGAAATCTCCAACTGCTCGATATCAAGGTAAAAATTCAAGAAAAGATTGGCCACAAAAACCGCACAAGCCCCAATGATACTGACGACAACTAATTTTCGAATATCTTTTACTGAAAACATGGCTTACCATCCAATCTCATAGGCAGTCTGAGGCTGATCATTGGTCACAACTTGGGTAATCTTGCCACTATTGACACGAATGATGGTTCTGGCCATATCCGCAATATTTTGGTTGTGTGTCACCATGATGAGGGTAAAGCCCAACTTTTCCTTCAACTTCCAGATATAGTCCAGAATCTTGCGCCCTGTTTCTTCATCCAGGGCCCCCGTCGGCTCATCTAAGAAAAGAATCTCTGGCTTTTTGGCCAAGGCACGAGCAATGGAGACTCTCTGCTGTTCTCCACCAGACAATTCACTTGGATACTTGTCCAGCTTATCGCCAAGACCCAAATCCTCGATGATCTTCAAAAAATCATGATTGCTTGCCAGATCAGCTCCCATCTTAACATTCTGTCTGACCGTGAGATTCGGTAATAAATAATACTGCTGAAAAATAAAGGCAATCTTCTCACGTCTGAAAGCTGTCAATTGAGCATCCGTGAGTTGAGACAAATCCTGCCCTTGAATGAGGATATGCCCCTCGTCTACCTTTTCTAATCCTGATAATACGTTTAAGAGAGTGGACTTTCCTGATCCAGAAGGGCCTAGGATAACCACATCATCCTGGTCTTGAATCTGCAAATCAATCCCTTTTAAAACCTTTGTTTGGCCATAACTTTTGTGAACATTTTCTAGTTGAATCATTTCTTTCCTACCATTTCTTTGATGAGAGATTGACAAACTTCTGTCAATAAACCAATCACTTCTTCCATGCTGAACAGATAAATACCAGAAGCAACCATCGAGGCCATCCCGTGTGAGTAGATAAATAAATGCTGGTACAAGCGACTAGCCTCCTCTAACGTCAACGGATAGTCTGCGACAATCGATTCCAGAACCAATTGGTAGCTATGATCCTTCATGGGAAGAAAATCTTGAAAGCGACGAATCGAATCTTTGCTAGGATTTTGGAAAAGCAATTGAAAGAGTTGGGGCTCTTTTGAGGCGAAAAGGATATAAGCAACCCCGACGGATCGAAAAGGCTTCTCATCTTCTAAGGTTTTACGAACATACTCCACCACGACCATTTCCGCAGCACCAATAACCTCTGCTTGTAACTCAGCCATATTGGCAAATTGCCCAAAAATGACTCTCGGTGTGGCTCCCAGTTGCTCCGCTAATGCTCGAGCAGTTAAACTAGCCATTCCCTCTTCTCTCACCAATTGTAAAGCTGTCCCAATGATAGCCTCTTTACTAAATTTAACCTTGGGTGGCATAAGACTCCTTTCACGCAACGGTTGTTGCGCAACAGTTGTTTCCTAAAATAGTACCATAATAAAGAAATACTTGTCAAAAAAGATCTGTAAAGCATAAAACAAAAAAACCAGCCCACTGATACAAGTGAAGTCTGGTCTACTAACAACTATTCTAAGGCAAATCATTACCTGCAGCAAGGTAGATTTGGTACCATTCCTTGCGCGTTAGGGTAACGGTTACTGCTTTCCCCGCTTCAAGGACATGCTGGGGGTTGGTCGTTCCGATGACGGCCTGCATCTTACCTGGATAACGAAGGACCCAAGCAAGGGCGATGGCTGTCGGAGTGACTTGGTATTTCTTCGCCAAGTCATTGAGGACCTGATTGAGGGCTGCAAACTCTTCCTTGCCGACAAAGTTCCCTTTGAAATAGCCATGCTGAAGGACAGACCAGGCTTGAATCACCGTATCGGTTAAGCGACAATACTCAAAGACACTGCCATCTCGCACGGCTGCTTTTGGACCTTCCATATTGACATGAAAACCGGCTTCAAAGCTCGGTGTAAAGGCGGCACTCAACTGCAACTGGTTGACCTTGAGTGGTTGTTTGACAGCTGTTTTGAGCAATTCCATCATCATAGGATTTTGATTGGACACCCCAAAATGACGGACCTTGCCCGTTAGCTCCAAGTGATCAAAAGCTTCAGCCACATCTTCAGGCTCCATGAGGGCGTCTGGTCGGTGAAGGAGGAGACTATCTAAGCGCTCGATCTGGAGGCGCTTGAGGATCCCATCGACGGAATCCAAAATATAGTCCTTAGAAAAATCAAAATAAGTAAAACCGTCTTTGCGAATCCCACACTTAGACTGGATCCACATCTGATTCCGAAGATCCGGACGGCGCTTGAGAACCTTCCCAAGCAAGACCTCACACTGGCCATCACCATAGATATCTGCCAGATCAAAGGTGTTGATCCCAATCGACAAGGCTGCCTCCACCAAGGCCTCCACCTCATCTTCACTCATCTGACTAATCCGCATCATCCCAAGGACAATGGTTGATAAACGCTCATTTTCAGCAAAATCAATATACTTCATCTCTGTCTCCTTTTCTGTATCTCTATTGTAGTGAAAAGGATTTCAAATCGCAAATTTTAGCTTTCATTTACAATTTATCTACGAACTGGTCTTAAAATCGAAAAATAACAAGATTTCTCAATCTTGCTAATTTTTTGTCTTATCATTATGATTTTGTTCAGTCAGTATCTAGCCTACTACCAAGCTGACTGACTAAATTAAAGTGATTATTTGTCGCCAAAAACTTTGAAACGACCTTCTGTTTGGATGTCTTTATCTCCTGCTGGTGCAACGATTTGACCAAATGGCGCTTGAGCACGGAGTTTCCAGTTAGCTGGAATGTCGTATTTTTCAGCTAATTGAGCATCAACAAGTGGGTTGTAATGTTGCACGTTCATGCCGATATTCTTCTCAGCCAAAGCCAACCACGTCGCATAAAGGGTGATTCCGTGACCTTGCTCTGACCAAATTGGGAAGTTTTCAGCGTAAACTGGGAATTGCTCTTGAAGGCCTTTCACTACATCTTGATCTTTGTAGAAGAGGATTGTTCCCTTAGCTTGAGCAAAACCTGCCAAACGTTCTTTTGTTGCCTCAAAAGCTTCTGCTGGCGTTACTTTTTCAAGCTCTGAATAAGCGATTTCATTCCAGAAAGCATCTGATTCTTCATCCAGCAAGATTACCACACGTGATGTTTGTGAGTTGAAAGCTGTTGGTGTGTTAAGGACAGCTCCTTGAATGGTTTCAATCAATTCTTGGTTAGAGAGCTCAGGGTCTTTTCCTAATGCGTAGATAGAACGGCGTTTTGTTTGTAAGTCTGTAAAGTAGGTCATAGTTATTCCCTCTTTCCTTGTGATGAATGTTAATTGTTAAGTTTATTTGTAATAACTTTGATTACAATAACTATTATATAGATTCTTAATGTAATGTCAATAGTTACGACTCAAAAAATCACTAATTATTAATATATTTTCTTACCCATGTCAAAATACCATCATTATCCTCGAAGATTAACGAATTAGAAGATAACCATTTGACCTCTGCTCCACGATTCTTAGCACGTTCTGCTATGGTAATCAAATCTTCTTTGTCTTCTACTTCAAGGACGTAGTAGGCAAGACCAATCATCTCTTTGTCACGTTTGGCTAAGTTTTTGCCACCCCATTCATTGACAGCCAAGTGGTGATGGTAATCACCTGAAGCAATCCAACTAGCAGTTGGAATGGTATACTTATCTGCCAGCTCCAAAACATCCTGATAGAAAGCCGTTGCTAGCTGACTATCTTTGACCGATAAATGAATATGCCCCATACGAGTATCCTTAGCTATCACAAAAGGCTCAACCTTGCGTCCCATCTCGTAAATTTCTTGAGCTGATAGTTCTTCTGTTACACCAACGATGCGACCATCCTCACGAATATCCCATTCAGCAACACGCTTGTCTCTATAGAGCTCAATACCATTGCCTTCAAGGTCTTCCAAATAAAGGGCTTCACTATAACCGTGGTCAGCTGCACCGACAAATGGATAATCTAGCTCAGCAATATGTTTGAAAACATCTGCCAAATCCTCGCGAGATGGCAACAAAATTGCCATATGGTAGAGACCATAACTAGACTTGACCGCTTCCTCACGATTGGTTTCAATCAAGTGAACTAGCGGCTTATTTCCAGCACCCAAAACAACTTCTGTTGCAGTTTGAGATAGGATTTCAAGTCCTATAACCTGTGTATAAAAGGCTGTCTGATGTGCCAAGTCCTTCACATTGAGTGCCGTCTCTGCGAGGTAAATCTTACTATTGTAGTCGTATGTCATATGATTTTCTCCTGTATTGTAATCATTCCTATGACATCATTATACTTAGTTTTATTGTAATGTCAATTATTACAACTCAAAGTTAAAAAGAAACCGAAAAACTTTCGATTTCTTATAGTTTAAAATCTAAAAATCAAGCTCCAGCTTCTTTCCAGTTGGCCTTAGCATCCTTTAAAATACCAGCCAAAGTTTTCTTTTCGAGTTCTTTTTCCATTGCCATTTGAACGTCTTCTAGGCTCTGATCCAAAATCCCATGGATATTACGTCCTACGGGACACGCTGGATTAGGATTGTCATGAAAACTAAAGAGTTTGCCACTTGCACCGATGCTATCCACCGCACGATAAACCTGCAAAAGGTTAATCTCCTCTGCTGCCTTGGTTAATGTGGCTCCTCCACTTCCCCTTTGAACTGAAATCAAGTCTGCTTTCTTCAGTTGCGACAAGGTTTTGCGGATAATAACTGGATTAACCCCCACACTACCTGCCATTAAATCACTGGTTAGCTTAGTTTCATTTCCCTTATTTTGTGCTATAAGGGTCAAAATATGAACAGCAATGGTAAAGCGACTTGGTATTTGCATATCAGAACCTCTCATTCATCTTTTTCTTTTCAATCAATTATAACAAAACCAACGTTGTAAAACAAGGAGTTACAACAACTTATAGAGTTAGTCTTACACTAAAAAAATAGAGCCATCGTAGACTCTATTCTTTTGTATTTGACAATAACTAACTAGACTAATAATACATAGTATTCTAGCCTATTGAGGTTCTAGATTGGTCTTTTGCTTCTTACGAACACCTTGTCCCTCGATATGTTGTTTGATTAGTTCCACTACTTCATCATTGGTTGGTAAATCCGAGTGTTGGGCATCTTCACCTGTAACAGTGATTTCAGTATAACTTTTTGCCTGATTCTGATAGATATATTTCCCAGCGGACACACTAGCATCGGGAACCAATTCGTCCGAATCATAGGTGATGGTTCCCGCTACCGAATAGACATGTAGGGTAGCCGGAATATTCTCCTTAGCAGCTATAAAGTCTGCTAGCATGACCGATTTATTTTTAATATTGGTTTCAGTGAAATTATAGGGCGTTCCGATAGTCATCAAAGAATTTATCTTGACATCGTAGTCGCTAAGATAATTTTCAATAAAAGCCGTATAAATCAAGCCACCATTTGAATGCCCCAACCCTTTAAAATTATTGAAATTGTATTTATTCTGCAAGGCTTCAAATGCCTGATTCATCATCTTGGTTTGTTTCTTGATATTGTTATAGCCATCTTTGTTATTCTCAAATCCAATAACAATGACTGGCTCGTTATCCTTATCCTTGATTTTACCCTCAAAGGTAATCCGTCCATTGTTCCAAACCTTAACCTTGAGGAGGCTATGCTTGACACCAGGACGGTCTTGATTGAGCTTACGTACTAGGCCATCGAATCTATTTTCCGTAGCGGAGCTCCCTGGAATCATGATAATGGGAGACAATTTTGAATTATAGAAAGTCTCTATTTCCTTGACATTTTTCCTAGTCCAACTATAGGATGGGACGGCTAGCCCAATGAGAAAGAAAGCAACAAGGATAAAGACCAACTTAGTTTTTTTATTTAGTTTCAATGCTCTCTCCTTCCTCTTTTAGACCGTGTTGTACTTTATTAGACAGACGCACAAATGGAATAAAGATAACAATGTCGACTGCAAAACAGAGCAGACTAACAGCAAGAGCTCGTAAACTACCCCCAGTTCCGATAAAGGCGAAAAGAAGACTTGGTGTACCATCTGGAACTGGATAAACCGCAGCTGGCATAAGATGAATAGCCAAGGCCACCGCAGCAATGCCCATATTGATTATAGGTGCCAGTAGGAAAGGAACCAGATAAACTAAATTAAGCAAGACTGGTATCCCCACCATAAATGGAGCCCCATTGTTAAAGAGACTAGGAAAGACACTTAGAAGACTCACCTTCTTATCCTTATAACTGGTTGATGCTAAAAGCAGGGCAACCAAGAGGGCTAGCCCTGAGCCAATGCCAGCAACCAAGCCATAACTATGATAAAGATTTGTTAGTGTGTAAAGGTGGGGAAGCCCAGTCGTCGTATGATGGGAAACAGCATAGGTCAAATTTTCCAAGGCAAAACTATCATCGGCAATTGAATTTAGGGCAAAAGCCTGACTATTTCCAATCCAAGCAGAAAAAGTGTTCAAAAGTCCCATCATAAAGGTTGAGAACAGGTGATTATCAGTTACAGTAAAGGTAGAGGTAACCTGCCTAATCGTCAGAAAAACATTATCTTGCTCTCCAATCACAAAGAGAATGTTAAGTCCAATAGCTAAAATGAGTGACAAAAAAATGGGACGGACGGTCTTTGGTTGATAAATATAGTCCTTGTCCACAATCTGATCATCACTAGCTCTTGAAAAGCGAAAAATCTGGCCAACCAGATAGCCCACAAAGATAGCCAACATAATGTTGATTGAAGCCGGTAAATTGATACGAGTCAAAACACCATCGTTTAGCGGTGACAGCAACAACTCCTGCGATCCTATAATTAAGCTAACCAAAAGGGATGTCACACCAGCTGTACCAGTACTTCTACCATAGTGACCAGCTGTGTATTTTCCTGCAAAGTAGGTTGATAAGGGCCCGGCTAAGCCACCAAGAAAGTTGGAAAGATTAATGAGCACCTGCCCAGTTATCTTAAAGGCCGGTAACCAGTCAGAAACTGAAAACAATTGGTTAATATAACCAAGCTCCGAAAAGACAGATAGTGAAATCACCCGAATAATTCCTGAAAATAGGAAAAAGGGAAAGAGCGAAACCAAGGTTTTCTGCGTAATTTGGACGAAGCCTCGCTCACGAAACCAGAGAAACCTCTGGACCAAATAGTTTGTCATAAAAGACTCCTAGTAAAAGGCAAAATAAACTTTACATTCAACGTTTTTCTTCATTATAACACAAAGGAAAAGGACTTACCTTAATCATGGGTTAAAGCAACTACCTAATCTTACTAAAAACACTTAGCTATCTTTTAATACAAAAAACCGTAAGCCTCCACTTCCGAGACTTACGGTCAATTATTTATTAAGCAAAAGTCGTCACATCAGAAGCATCCAGACGAACAGACTCAAAGCCTTCTTCATTGGCTTTCCCAAGAGCAATGAGCAAAACTGGTACATGACGGTCTTCATCAAGTCCAAAGGCTTTGGCAAGCCCATCTTTTTTATAACCACCGATAGCGTTGGTATCATAACCATAAGAACGAGCGACCAACATCAACTGCATGGCAGCAAGGCTAGCATCGATGTGGACAATTTCATTCATCATTTCGCGAGGAGCATTTTCATACATTAGTACAATGCTTGACAGTTGCTTTTCTTTGACCTCTTCAGGCATTTTTCCTTGAGCAACAGCCTTACCGTAGATATCTTCAGCTCTTTCTTGGCTCTTCAAATCGGCAAAAATAAGGACCATGGCTGATGATGTTTCATTTTGCACACCATTGTAGCTGACAAAAGGTGTCAATTTTTCCTTACCCTCTTCGCTATCAACGACGACAAAACGCCAAGGTTGCATGTTGACTGATGATGGTGCTGTGACAGTTTTATCTAGGATTTCCAACAGTTCTTCTCGCGGAATCTTAACAGATGGATCAAAGTTACGAATGGAACGACGGTTATAAACGATATCCGAAAAATCATTGCTTACTACAGGCATCTTATGTCTCCTTTTTTTGATTAAATGAAAATAATATAATCAAAATTATAACACAAGACAATTGTTATCAAAAATATTTGCTACAGACGACTAAAGATTAGTTTCCTTGAGCCCTAGCCGTTTCACTTCAGATGAATAGTAAACCATGATGGTAATAAGACTGAGTGTGATTACCCAGATTGACTTAAGATGCACAAAATGCATCAGAACGGCTGAGACGATAGCACCAACGACAAAGCTCCCTACGATAAAGCTATAATTGACAGCCTGACGACGATATTCTCTCTGATCACAACTTCCCTGAATGGCATAATAGAGGGCCGTTAACATCCTTCGATAATTTCCTGAGGTCATAAATATCACGAAGGGATGATTCTCAATCTGACTGCCAGTAAAAGTCTTCATCATGATACCTGCAGAAAAAGCGATAATCGGGAGCTCAATCAAGGCATTTGAAGGTAGAAAAGGCAGGATAGCTGTCATCACACAAAGTGGAAGAAGACCATAAACTCGCCAATAGGCATTCTTACGCTGGTCTTTAAACCACATGCCAAAAAGAAAGCCTAAAGAAAAGAATAAGATTGAAAAGCAACGCAACAAGTTATAGTACATACTACTGTTCTGCCAGTCAGCGACCAAGAGAAGGATATTCCCAGTCTGTGTAGCAACCAAACTATGATAGTACATATGACAAAAGACATCCAAAGCCCCTCCTGAGAAACTCAACAAATTAGCCATCAGACGCGTATTTTGAGGAAGAAGGTTCCGCGATTCCATAACATAACTTCCCTTCTAATAGTAATTGATAGGATAACTTTATTATAGCAAATTCGGGAACACACAGTAGAAAAAAACAACCCTCACGAGTTGCTTCTATCCTATTAAAAATTAACGGAACCTAGGATATTCTATGTGTTGATGCTAATAGATATCACGTCTATGACCGACTTCGAGGGCAAGTATGATTAGTTCATTGTCCTGAATATTGACAATAACACGATAGGCACCAATACGATAGCGCCATTGTCCAGTGCGATTGGCAACAAAGGCCTTACCCTTGGCTCTTGGATTATCTGTGACACGATTGAGATAAGACTTAATTTGTTTTCTGACGAAAGAATCCAACTTTTTAAAATTTTTGGCAAATTTAGGGGTGGGTACTATCTTATAGGTCATCCCAATTTAGCACCTCCCCACCGTTTTCAAGATAGTCTTCATATTCTGCCAAAGCCAAATCGGCTACTCTAGCGTCGTATTCATCCTCAATAGCGTCTAAAGTCTTGGTACGAATTAATTCTGACAAGGATACGCCTTCGAATTTCGCAATTGCCTGCATGAACTTCTTATCTGCTTCTGAAACCTTCAATGTAATTGTTGTCATATCCTTAACCTCGTTCTCTTTTGTAACACCATTGTATTACCACTCCTCCTTTTTGTCAATTTTGATAATAGGTTCATACTTTTATTCGTAAAACAATAGAAAAAGCAACCCTTACGAGTTGCTTGCAGTCCTATTAAAAATTAACTGTATCAGGATCATCCTGAGTTTTAATGCCTTGAATCTTATCCAATACTGCCATATCTTCCTCTGACAAATCAAAGTCAAAGATATCCAAGTTGGCTTCGATATTTTTTGCTGTCACTGACTTAGGTAGTGGCAAGAAACCTTTTTGAAGGCTCCAACGTAAGGCAACTTGAGCAACAGATTTTCCGTTACGTTCAGCCACTGCTTCTACGTCTTCATTTCCAAAAATGCTACCAGTACCTAGTGGACTGTAGGCTTCAAGAAGAATGTCACGCTCTTGGCAATAGGCAACCAAATCTTCTTGGGCACAACCTGGAGCCAAAAGAATTTGATTGACATGTGGCACAATTTCAGCCGTTTCAAGGAGAGCATCAAGGTGATGCTGCATAAAGTTAGACACACCGATAGCACGCACCTTACCATCTTTGTAGGCTTCTTCCATTGCCTTCCAAGCACCTGCATTGCCAACCTTCCAAGCATCATTCTCACGAAGAGCCTTTGGATTAGGCCAGTGGATGAGCAAAAGATCCAAATAATCCACACCTAGTCTTTCAAGAGACTCGTCGATAGAGGCCTTAGCCAAATCGTAATCGTGCTTGTCATTCCAGAGTTTAGTCGTTAGGAAAATATCCTCACGCGCCACATCACTATCTGCAATCGCCTTACCTACAGAAACCTCGTTACCGTAGATTTGCGCCGTATCAATATGTGTGTAACCCGCCTTAAGTGCTAAACTAACGCTGTTATAAGCTTCTTCCCCTTCTGGAATCTGCCAAGTCCCAAAACCAATTTTAGGAATCGTAACGCCATTTGAAAGTGTATATGTTTCCATCCTGTTCTCCTTTTCAAGTTGTAACAGAATTATCTTAAAGGATATCAGATAAAATTGCAAAGATTAGCTATGGTGTCTAGAAAAAACTCCAAATGGTAGTTTATGACCAGATGGAGCTCCTATTCCTTATGATTAATCTCTATCATCATAGCCTTTTGGATGGCTTGAATGCCATGCCCAGGCACTTTGGATGATTTTTTCGATATTGTCAAATTGTGGTTTCCAGCCTAGCACTGTACGAGCCTTTTCAGAGGATGCAATCAATGTATCTGGATCACCAGGACGACGATCAGCCTTCTCAGCTGGGATTTCCTTACCTGTTACCTTACGAGCTGCTTCAAGGATTTGAAGGTTTGAAAAACCTGTTGAAGAGCCTAGGTTGAAGGCTGTTGACTCATTTCCTTTGCGGAGATATTCCACTGCCAAAAGGTGGGCATCCGCCAAGTCGAATGGATGCACATAGTCACGAACATTTGTACCATCTGGAGTATTGTAGTCGTCACCAAAAATCATGATTTTCTCACGAACCCCTTGAGCCACTTGGAGAATTATTGGCAAGAGGTGGGTTTCAGGACCGTGATCCTCTCCGATAGAACCATCAGGTTTGGCACCCGCCACATTAAAGTAACGAAGAGGGACATACTTGATGCCGTAAGCTTGGTCTGACCACTTCATAATGGTTTCCATCATGAGCTTGCTCTCACCATAAGGATTGATTGGCTTTTGTGGTGTGGTCTCAAGGATAGGAATTTCCTCAGGAATACCATAAGTCGCAGCTGTTGATGAGAAGACAATGTATTTGACACCGCATTCGTTCATGACTTCAAGCAACTTCACCATACCAGCAGTGTTATTGTCGAAATACTTAAGTGGCTTTTCCATAGACTCAGCCACAAGTGAGTAAGCTGCAAAGTGAATAACGGCATCGACATCAGGATTTTCCTTAAAGACCTTACGCATAAAGTCCTGATCTGCCAAATCTCCCTCGTAGAATACCGCGTCTGGATGGACTGCCGCACGGTGACCGGTCACCAAGTTATCCACGACAACGACTTTTTCTTGGCCCGTTTCAACCAAACGGTCCACCATGTGAGAACCGATATAACCAGCTCCACCTAATACTAAAATTGCCATAAATTTTACCTTTTTCTTATTTTTCTATTATTATAACATACTTCTAGTCTACGAGACCAACTTGATTATAGATTAAAAGGTGGTCGCCAACAGTTAGTTGGCAACCACCTTTTCTTTTTATTTCATCTTCACACAAATAGCATCCCAGGCTTGGAGTTTGCCTTGGTCTGTAATTGGCTCTAATTCGGTATTTGCAATGACAACTTCTGCTTTGTCAAAATCATAACAGAAGTCTTGTTCTTGGTCAGATAAGTTGACTACAACCAGATAACTGCTATCTTCGGTTTTCCGAATATAAGCAAATACTTTTGTGGCTGTCTCCAAGAGTTCAAAGTCAGCATCTACCAACCAATCTTGAGTTTTACGAAGCACAACGAGCTTCTGATAGGTATAGAAAATCGATTCTGGATTGGCGAGGGCTGACTCAACATTTATGTCCTTATAGTTCGGATTAACAGGTAGCCAAGTCTTATCCGATGTGCTAAATCCAGCATTTTTAGACGCATCCCATTGCATTGGTGTTCGAGCGTTGTCACGACCCACCTGACGGATTTGGTCCATGATACTTTCTAGTGATGCCCCTTTTTCGAGAGCTTCTTTGGCATAGTTGAGAGATTCAATGTCATTCAATTCTTCCAAAGTTCTAAAAGGATAATTGGTCATGCCGATTTCTTCACCTTGATAAATGTAAGGTGTTCCCCTCATGAGATGAAGGAGGATAGCTAAGGCCTTGGCTGACTTCTCACGATAAACACCAGTATCTCCCCACATTGAAAGAATACGAGGTAGATCATGATTATTCCAGAATAGTGAGTTCCACCCTTGTCCCAACTCTAACTCGGTTTGCCATTTATTGAAAATAGCCTTAAGTGCTGAAACATCCAACTCCTTCTCATACTCCCATTTAGGGCTATCTGGCTTATGCTGAAGTCCAATATGTTCAAACTGGAAAACCATTGAAAGTTCTTGATTATCAGGATTTGAATACTGTTTAGCAATTTCAGGTGTCGCTCCCCAGGTTTCACCAACGGTTAGAAGGTCATGCTTACCAAAGCTCGCCTGATTCATTTCCTTGATGTAATCGTGAAGCCTTGGACCGTTTGTATCAATCAGTTGATCTGGAATCTTACCAATCATATCAATCACATCCATGCGGAAACCACCGATTCCCTTATCAATCCAGAAATTCATCATCTCATAAACTTTCTGGCGCAACTGTGGATTTTCCCAATTGAGGTCTGGCTGTTTTTTACTAAAGAAATGCAGATAATATTGGCCTGAGGTCTCATCATATTCCCAAGCTGACCCACTGAAAATCGAGGTTAGCTCATTGGGTTCATCTCGCCAGATGTAGAAATCACGTTCAGGACCTTCTGGATTCTCACGCGCTTCAATAAACCAAGCGTGCTCATCAGAGGTATGGTTAACCACCAAGTCCATAACAATTTGAATATCACGCTTCTTGGCTTCCACCAAAAGCTCATCCATGTCACTCATGTCCCCAAAAATATCCGCAATAGCCTCATAGTTAGCAATATCATAACCATTGTCATCCATTGGGCTGTCATAAACAGGAGAAAGCCACAGGGCTGTAATCCCGAGCTTTTGAAGATATTCAAGTTTGCTTGTAATCCCCTTGAGATCACCAATGCCATCACCATTGGAATCCATGAATGACTTGGGGTAAATTTGATAAATTGTAGCCTTGTGCCACCAGTATTTTTGCATGATTCTACTCCTCGTTTTTATTATCATCATGAGTCTGATAGTTCTATTTTACGTTTTTCTAGAAGTTATGCAAGCGTTTTCTTTTGTTGTTTAAAACATTTCAATGACCTATACTCCAGACTCCTTAAATTTTTGGTAATGTTGAAAAACAATAGAGTTGAAATGTAAGGTTAGCCTTTGATTATTTTAACAATACAAAAAAAACGATAGTTAATACCTTAACCGTCGCTTTTTACTTTTTGGGCAAGACCATAACAAAGCGCCTCCCCGTAGAACTTTCCTCAAATCTATAGCTAAGTTCCTCATGTTCTAGAAGGTATTTGACCACAAAAAGTCCTAATCCTCCTTCTTTCTTAGCTTGAGCTTTAGTTGAAGAATTTTCTTTAGATACAATTGTATTTTCAATGACAAAATCGGTTCCTCCATTTTCTAAACCTATTCGAACCACTCCACCCTTATCAGAATGCTTGACGGCATTACTGATAATATTTGAGAGAACCAATTTCAAAATAGCTAAATTCATGAAAATACTAGTTATCGGAAGATAATTTTCAATTGATAGGGAGCGAGTCTCAACCAACACTTGATTTTGAGTGAGTATGCGATTTACCACATCATCTAACTGGATCCACTCCTTTTCACCACCTAATTCTTGGATAGAAGATAGGGACAGGATTTCCAGGACGATCTGGTTCATCTCATCGACGATATCGAGGGAGACCGATAGGTAGCGGTCCCGATCCTTGTAGCGACCAATATTATCTCGCATATTTTCTAGTATAATTTTCAAGCTAGCTAGAGGCGTCTTGAGTTCATGCGAAGCCCCTCTTAGAAATTCGACCTTCATCTGCTCCAACTTCAGATTTTCCTGTTTCTGCTTCTCTAGATTGTCGATCACTTCTAAAAGGTGGTGATAGAGGTCGTTGATGTGTTGCTTGAGGACGCCGATCTCATCCTGCGAGTCAATGGGGAGACTGGCTGTCCGATCCAGGCGCTTCATCCGCTTGGTCATCCGCTTGATCTCAAGGATTGGAGCAGAAATCATGCGGGCATAGAGATAGGATGCAATCAGCGACAGAACAAAAGAAGCAAGGAGTGTATAGGGAAGAAAGCCCAGACTGATATCTCGCGCTTCCTTTTGCGAATCGACGGTCGCTAAGAATTGCAAGGTTAAGTCCTTCCCCTCTTTGGTCTGAATTTTTCGCTCTTCAATAACCAGAGAATTATTCTGGCTGTCAGGGTTTACGAGGAGGTCATCCTTGACCTCTATGGCATTTTGTTTTTCCTTGCCCTTGATCGAGACCTTGATATCATTGGTCTTGGAATAAAGATCAATGACCGACTCAATAGTCCCTTCTTTCTGGCCTTGAAAACTCTTAGCCAAGGCCTGTGATTTCTTCAAAATTGTCTGGCGCTGAGACTCGATATAGTTCGATGGAAAAATAAAGTAAACCGAAGCATGTAGAAGGATGACTAAGCTACTAAAAAGGGCAAATGTGATCAGAAAGATCTTTGCAAAGATACTCCGTTTGGTCATGGTCTCTCCAATTTATAGCCGACATTGCGTACCGTAACGATACAGTCCAGCTCTAGTTTTTTTCGTAGTTCCTTGATATAGACATCAATCACCCGGTCAAAAGGTATCTCCTCAGTCTCCTTCCAGACGGCATCAAGGATCTGAGATCGGGTCCGGGCCTTGCCTTCATGCTGGAGCAGGTATTCCAAGATTTCCAACTCCTTGGCGTTCATGGAAATAGCCTGCCCAGCTAGGCTGGCGGTATAACTCTCAAAATCCACCCGCACATCTCCATATGTGAAAACCCGAGAAGGTTGGAACTTTTTAAAAATAGCTTCGATACGGACTCTCAATAGAGACAAGGAGAAGGGCTTTTCCAGATAGCCATCTGCCAACTCTCCAAAGGCTGTCAACTTATAGTCCTCGTCATGGAAGGCCGTCAGCATGAGGACAGGGACTGAGCTGGTCTTCCGGATGGTCTTGAGCACTTCCAAGCCATTGAGGATAGGGAGCTGGATGTCCAGCAAGACCAGATCCGGCGCCTCTCTGTGAAAGAGGTCCAGGGCCTCCTGCCCATCGTCTGCTTCAAAGACCTCATAGCCACATTCCATGAGATAGTCGCTCATCCCTTCGCGAATCAGGACTTCATCTTCTACGATTAGTATCTTCATACATTATCCTTTTAATCTATATATGGTCTCTTTCTTCCATTATACCGTTTTTTATAGGTGCAGCAAACTTATCATTCAACATCAACTAAGAGGTCCTTGGGTTTCTTGTGAAGAAGCCAGCGAGAAGAAATCAAGGATACCAAGCTCAAAATAAATCCACCGACTAGAATGACTATCAAAAGTTGCTTAGGTTGGACTGTCATGTGAATCTGAGTTAGAGTCTTACTGAAGCTTTCTGCCTCAGCCCCTCCACCAAGATTTGCAGCTAGAGATTCTTTGGTCATTTGCTTATTGATACCTTCTGTTACATTGGAAAGGACTGTATTACCAACTTTTTCGGCAAAGAAACTAGCTAAACCATATGACAAAAGAAAGGCTGGTAAGGCAATCATCAGCAATTCTATTAAAAATTGCCCCGCAACCTGTGTCTTTTTAAGTCCCAAGGCCAAAAAGATACCAACTTCTCTACGACGAGTATTTAACCATAAAATTAACAGAAGGGTTAGCAATAAACTTGTAAAAATGAGACTTCCAATAAACATACGGTTTGCCACACGATACATCCCAAGAATAGATTTCTGTAAAGCAGGGTAATTTGACGAGCTCTTAACAAGATCGTAGAGGGACCAGTTAATATTCAACTTTTTAATCTTTGCTATCAAGGAATCAAGATTTTGATCGCCTTTAGCAAAAAAAGTGGCATCCTCATAAGTGGCAGTTTCTACAGTATTACCATAGAGTTTTGCTACTGTGTCTAGATCAGTGATGAGGGTGTTTTCATACAACTCCTGAGCATAGGTAACGGCTGCTTTATTTTGACCAGAAAATAAACCTTTGATAGTCACTTCTACTGTTTCATCAGCCCTTTTTTCGTTATCAGCGTCATAGAGATTAGATTTAAGCTTTACTTTATCTCCTACATTAAGACCATTCTTTTTAGCTAAATCTTCGTGCATCAAGATTTGATTATGATCCTTATCGGCTAGATGTTCTCCTTCAACTAGTTTATAAGCACCTGAAACAAATTTGTCTTCTTTTGATGAGTCATTGACTCCTGTCAACATCAAGGTAGACTTAAAATTTTTAGCACGTTCTGGAGACTG
This sequence comes from Streptococcus sp. 3.1, assembly GCF_016648915.1. Lineage (NCBI taxonomy): Bacteria > Bacillati > Bacillota > Bacilli > Lactobacillales > Streptococcaceae > Streptococcus > Streptococcus sp. 3.1. Next base: position 138,581 of record NZ_JACLQV010000004.1, read on the forward strand.
ATTTTGTAGCGTTTGCTCTGTTTCGATAATCTCATAATCTAGTAAATCACCAATACCATTTATCCGTTTTATAGTCGAAACAATCCCTTTAGTCTCACTAATCTTTTTAATATCTTCTCCCTTAAGATTTCCAGCCCCACGAGGAGTTCCAGGATTCGTGTTACGATTAATCTGCATTGAAAAACTATTGGTAATTGACCCTAGACTCTTGGATGCAGCTTCTTGGGTTGCACTTCGCATAGCAAGTCCTAACAAACTAAGAGTACTCATCAAAAGAATAATAATTAACAGTAATAGTGACTTTGACCATTTTCGTGTAATATATGCAAAAGCGTTTCGAAACATAAGAGTCCTTTCTTTATTTTTTCTTTTCTATGAGTTGTTTCTTCTTCAACTCTAAAACCACATCAGATTCCTGAGCAACTTCCTTACTGTGCGTAACAACTATGACACATTTTTGGCGATCTAAGGCCATTCTTTTAAGGATAGCAATAATATCCTTCGCAGTTTCCTCGTCTAGATTTCCTGTCGGTTCATCTGCTAAGATAATTGGAGCCTCTGAAACCAAAGCTCGCGCAATAGCTACACGTTGTTGTTGCCCACCTGAAAGTTGCAGGACATTTCGATTAATTTGTTTTTCATCTAATCCCAATTCAGAAAGTATCTTCCTATCGGCATTTTTATTAACAAGTCGTACATTTTCTAAAGGTGTAAGATAATCAATGAGATTGTAATTTTGAAAAACAAGCGCAACATGGTGTCTACGATGATAACTAGAGCCTTTTTTCTTGATATTTTCTCCATTAAACAAGACCTGCCCCTTCTTGGGATAATCAAGACCTGCCAAAAGTGAAAGTAAGGTCGATTTTCCCGCTCCAGATTGCCCAATAATACTATAAAATTTACCTTTCTCGAAACGATAATTCACCTTCGAGAGAATAGCTTCACTTTTATTTTGATAACTATACGTAACATCTTTGAGTTCTAACATAGTGTTCCTTTCTCCTTAACTCATATTAGATAAGATTTCTTTTGGAGTTTTGCGCCAAATGAGACCTGTTGTCACACCGAGCGATAATATTACCAAGACTAGAAGACTTAGATAAGATTGGCCTAAAGGTAGTCCCTGAGGTATTTGATCTAATAACTGAAGAGCCTGCTGCTGTCCTTGCTGTCCTATAAATTCTTGCAAAAACAGTCGACTTAGTAGCCGTCCAATAGCAAGGGCAGGTAGCAAAGACATAAGGGACACCAACAATATCTCCATAAGAAATTGAGCAAAAATGCGTCCCTTACTCTTCCCAATTGCTAAAAGAATACCTATCTCATGATTTCGCTCACGCGTCCATAGTGCCATTAAAAATGAGAGGATCCCTGCTCCTGTAACAATTAAACTAATCATCATCGTTCTGACGATTCCTTGTAGCGCTTTAGACGATTCCTTCAAGGAGTCAAAAGCCTTACGGTCCTCGTCTAAACGTAGACGATTCCAATCGATATCCAATTGTTCCACTTGTTTAATGACTTGATTGATTCTATCTGGATTCTTAATACCAAAGGATAATTTTGTCACTAACTTATCAGTCAAATTAAGCAGTTGGCTATTATCGTCATAATGGAGGAAGATTTGATTTTCACTTAAATCTGAAGACATTCCAGTAAATGTCTCCTCCTTCTTGCCAGAAAAAATACCAACGATATCAAAGGTCATTTCCCTAGCTCCACTTTCAGTCATCTGGAAATTGGACAAGGTCAGCTTATCTCCGACGCTTAGCTTATTTTTCCTAGCAAGCGATTCATGAATCATAATTTGCCTTTTAGCAGATATGTGCTTCCCCTTAATGAGTTGAAAAGCACCACTCCTAAAATCAACACTTTGGCCTGTTTCCTTAGTAAAAGTGGCTCCCAAGGCTTGATTAGCCTCATTATCGAGGTCATCGCGTTCTACCGTTTGTTTTCCTGTAACGACCTTCTTATCGATTAGTCGCACTGGACTTATATATTGAGGTATCGTTGATATCACATCAGATAGCTGACTAATCTTTGACCCCTCTTTCCAGGAAAATGCACTGCCTCTTTCTTTACTTACCAGAGCAAAACTTGCTCCACTTGACTTCCTGATTTGTGCCTCCATTCCTCCACCAACGTGCATAAGAGAGAAACAAAAATACAAGCAAGATAATATCAAAAATAAAATGAGAAAAAGGATAAAATTCCGCGTTTTTTTGCGGAAAATATAAGCAACTGCCTGTTGTAAGAGAACCATCTTCCACCTCCATTTAAGACATTAGCCCTCAGCTATACCAAAGATAAGTGAGGATGCTTTTTATTCTAATTATAGACGACAAATGTGAAACCTTTATGAAATTAAATATTCTAATCATGATTGACTTTAAACTCTTTTTCTCCAACAAATCGACTTTCGCTAATAGCATTTACCTCAGGCATTTGATATAATTTTCCTCAGAGGTATTTTTATTTATGAAGAAACAAGCTTTTAGTTCTGAACAGTATTTGAATCTGCAACGCGACCATATTTTGGAGCGTATTAACCAGTTTGACGGGAAACTCTACTTGGAGTTTGGTGGTAAGATGTTGGAAGATTTTCACGCTGCCCGCGTCCTTCCTGGTTATGAACCTGACAATAAAATCAAGCTCCTTCAAGAGCTCAAAGATCAGGTCGAAGTGGTCATTGCCATCAATGCAAGCAATATCGAGCACTCTAAGGCTCGTGGTGACCTTGGCATTTCCTACGACCAAGAGGTGCTTCGTCTGATTGATAAATTCAACGAGCTCAATATCTATGTGGGTTCTGTTGTTATTACGCAATATTCTGGTCAACCTGCAGCCGATGCTTTCCGTAACCAATTGGAAAAAAATGGCATCACGTCTTACATCCACTACCCTATCAAGGGCTACCCAACGGATATGAACCATATCATTTCTCCTGAGGGTATGGGGAAAAACGATTATATCAAGACTAGCCGTAACCTTATCGTCGTTACTGCTCCTGGTCCTGGTTCTGGTAAATTGGCGACATGTATGTCTAACATGTACCACGACCAAATCAATGGTATCAAGTCAGGTTATGCTAAATTTGAAACCTTCCCAGTTTGGAATTTGCCACTTCATCACCCAGTTAACTTGGCCTATGAAGCTGCCACTGCAGACCTTGATGATGTCAATATGATTGACCCATTCCACTTGGAAACTTACGGCAAGACTACAGTAAACTACAACCGTGACATCGAGATTTTCCCAGTCCTCAAACGTATGCTTGAGCGTATCCTTGGTGAGTCTCCTTACGCTTCACCTACGGATATGGGTGTTAACATGGTTGGTTTTGCCATTACGGATGATGAGGCCGCCAAAGAAGCTTCTAAACAAGAAATCATCCGTCGCTACTATCAAACTGTACTTGATTTCAAAAATGAACGTGTTCCTGAGACCGCTGTCAAGAAGATTGAGTTGCTCATGAACGATCTTGGTATCACTCCTGAAGATCGTCAAGTGGTCGTTGCAGCACGCGCTAAGGCTGAAGAAACAGGTGGTTCTGCTCTTGCACTTGAATTGCCAAATGGTCAAATCGTCACTGGTAAAAATTCAGAACTCTTTGGTCCAACTGCGGCTGCTTTGATCAACGCTATCAAGACTTCTGCAGGTATTGATAAGGATACTAAACTAATCGAGCCTGAAGTGGTCAAACCTATCCAAGGTCTGAAAATTGACCATTTGGGTAGCCGTAACCCTCGCCTTCACTCAAACGAAATCCTCATCGCCTTGGCTATTACAGCTGCCAACAATGCGGATGCGGCCCGTGCCATGGAGGAACTTGGTAACCTCAAGGGTTCTGAAGCCCACTCAACCATCATCCTCACTGATGAAGATAAAAATGTTCTCCGTAAGCTTGGTATCAATGTGACCTTCGACCCTTACTATCAATACGACAAATTGTATCGTAAATAATGCATGACTAGAAACAACAAAGACCTCAGTTAGTAAAACTGAGGTCTTTTAGAATTGCATTTAGTTGGAGAAAGAAAAAAGGGAAACTCTATCGAGTTCCCTTTTTGATAACCCACTCTTTCGTCTCGACCCGTTCCCAATGAAAAGGGAGTGGCCTAGCATTATTATGAAAAAGTGAGTTAAAGGTATCAAACAGAGGGCTAAGCCACTCCCGATTCTAATCAGCCTACGATTTCTAACTTGAGAAAAGGTAAGCTAAAAAGCAAAATTATAGTAGATAGGACTGCCACAAGTGGGAGGTAACGGCCTCCAACAAGATAGAGTAACAATGGCGCTATCGCTATGAAACGATTTAGAAAATTGCTAGTAACACGAACGGTTTGTCCGTCCTCAACGGTAATGGTGTTAGACTTGTAACCCAACTTTCCGACACTCAAACGAGCTTTCGACGATGGTAGGGAAACGCTCACGTCTTCCACTCCAGAAACTGTCCCCACAAGACTACTGTCTACGCGAATAGGACTCTTTCTAGCTACCTTGCTCGCTTCAATTGTTATACTAGCCACTAGCCATCTCCTTTTCCTATCTTTCCACCTATATTATACACTTTTTAAAACGCTTACACAAGTGAAATGACTGTTAAATCAGGATTTCTTGAAAATGGTTTATGTTTTCAAAAGTTCTTAAAACGCTTTGAGGGACTTTGGAAATATTGGATTTTAAATAGTAAAAAGGGCACAGTCCTATCTAATACAGAACTGAACCCTTTCCTATAAGAATTTGTCTATCCTGTTGGGATAAGTGCCTGAGGGGGATAATATTCCTATACGGGAATGGTGGCACTTTCCCTACAAAAGAGCAAATTTACTTAGGCTAATCCATGAACATAAGCATCTACAGCAACGATGGCTTGCGCAATATCAGAAGCTTTCACCTCAAATGGCATTTGATGAATAGTTTCTCCTTCGATTGTTGCTTGTTGACCAACCTTGAGAAGATCTTCGTAACTTGCATTTTCAAGATGCATTTCTTTAAGAGTGGTTGGCATGCCAATTTGTTGATAGAAACGAATGTATTTATCCAAAACTTCTTTTGGACGATTTTCTAGGAACAATTGTACAAGAGTTCCGTAAGCTACTTTTTCACCATGAGTCAAATGGTGAATATCGCCAGTGAGAGCTGTGAAACCATTATGGATGGCGTGAGCCGCAGCCAAGCCACCACTTTCAAATCCGATACCACTGAGAAGGGTATTGGCTTCAATGATGTTTTCAAGGGCAGGCGTTACAACTTTTGCTTCACAGGCGGCCATGGCTTGTAAACCATCTGCAAAAAGGATTTCTTCACAGCGTTCAGCAATGGCAACACCAGCAAGTGTTTGGTGTTTGCCTAGCATGGTTTTACCATTTGCTTGCATAACTGCTCGAGCTTCTACCCAAGTTGCTAAGCCATCTGCGATACCAGAAGCAAGCAAGCGTTTTGGCGCTTGAGAGATAACCTTACTATCAACCAAAACTAATTCTGGGTTCTTAGAATAGAAGATGTAGCGTTCAAAGGCACCTTCGTCCGTATAGATAACAGACAAGGCTGAAACCGGAGCATCTGTAGATGCAATGGTAGGAGCAATCACTACTGGTGATTTTAGAAGATCTGCGATGGCTTTAGCACTATCAATAGTCTTACCACCACCTAAACCAATGACTAAATTACAGCCCTTTTCTTTGGCCAAACTTACCACACGATTAATTTCATTATCTGAAGCTTCACCATTAAAGAAGACTGGAACAACTGTAAGTCCATTTTGAACAAGATATTCTTCGAAACGTTGACCCACAATGTCATAAACTACTGAATCACACAATAGTACAGGATGACTTCCTAGTTCCAAAATGGTTTTTGCATTTTCAAATAAGGCATTTTCACCTTGAATGTAACGCGACGGACTTGCAAAATTTCTCATAGTCTTTCTCCTTTGACATAAATGTATTTATATAGAATCAATTAAACGACCTTAGTTCTATGGAATATAGAGCTAAAAACTCACTTTAATTGACAGCATATCTATTTGGAGTCAGTACATAAGTCTAATTTTTTCTCTGTTTTCAAAACTCCTACTCTTCTTCTGGGTAGGTCAAACCCCAGTCTTTACGGAGTTGTGTCATGAGATCCATGACATCTCGGCTGTAATTGAGGTAAGTATGATTATCCTCGCCTGCAACAGCTGCTTCCATATCGAGGACCTCATACTGGAGGGCTTTAGCGGTTTCTCCTGCTTCGATGACTTCTTGTGAGCCATCTTCCGTATAGGTGATGACCGCCTTTTGCCCACGTGGGTATTCATAAAGTTCGATATAGCCCTTGTCATAGGCGATAGTACCACGTTTAGGCTGTTTGGCGTGAAGACTTAGCGTCACCGTTGCCATTTCCCCTTCTGCATTGGTAAGGAGAATACCCGCTTGTTCATCAACACCAGTTGGAGCTAATTTAACCTGTGAAACCATCTCTGTCGGCTGCGACGTCATGAACCAACGTACAAAGGAAAGGGCATAGACACCGATATCAAGCAAAGCTCCACCAGCCAAGTTACGATTGAAAAAGCGGTTGGTCATGTCATATTCTTTATAGGAACCGAAGTTCATCTGGATAACCTTAAGAGGTCCCAACTTACCACTTTCCACGATTTCAGAGAGTTTTCGATAGATAGGCATATGGAAAATGGTCATGGCTTCTGCCAGTTTAACATGATTTTCTTCGGCGAGTTGGATAGCTTCTGCCAATTCCTCACTATTTAAGGTGATAGATTTTTCACAGAGGACGTGTTTACCTGCTGCGAGTGCCTTACGAAGAAAATTGATATGCGTATTGTGAGGCGTTGAAATGTAGATAATATCCACTTCAGGATCTTTAAACACTTCATCAATCTCTTGATAAACCTTTTCAATGCCGTATTTTTCAGCGAAGGCAACACCCTTATCATAGGTGCGATTAGCAACGGAATAGAGTTTACCACCTAGAGCCTCTAAAGCCTGTGCCAACTCATTGGCAATAACACCCGTCCCAAGACTAGCCCATTTATACTTAATTTGATTTGTCATAGTTTTCCTTTATTCTATTTTTGAATGGTTAATTCATTTATCTGTGATAAGATTTCAACTTCACTCGCTCCTGCCTGAAGCAAGGCTGATGCCGCATAGGCCCCCTCAATGAGAGGAACCTGCTGAATAAGGATTTCCTTGTCTGAAAATTCTTCAACCATCTCCAAATTCATGCGAGCACTGCCCAGATCATAAAAGGCCAAGAGACGTTTAGCAGGTTGACTATCCACTGCTACTTGAACATGGTCAAAACTAGATCCCAGTCCACCATCTTCAAGACCGCCTGTGGCCGTTAAAGGAATATCTGGTGCAACTTCACGAATCAGACTCACCAAACCTTTAGCGATATCAGCAGAGTGGGATACAATCACAATTCCAAGTTCTGGCATATCCTAGCCCTCCGCTTCTAGCAAGGCCTTGAAGAGTAGGCCAGACGAATAGGAACCTGGGTCAATGTGACCAATTGAACGCTCACCGACATAAGAGGCACGCCCCTTGGTAGCTGCAACATCCTTGGTTGAAAGAACAGCTTGGTCAATGACATCATTGGTTAGTTGACCTTGTTTGACAGCTTCAACAACCGGATGCCAAACATCCACCATGGTCTTTTCACCAGCTTGTGCATGACCACGTTTTTTAATCATCTCGAGACCTGCCTCAAGTACTCCTGCCAAATCCTGTCCATCTTGTTCAGCCTTCATCATGCCCATAAAGGCAGACCCATAGAGCGGACCTGAGGCACCACCAACCTTGCTAATCAAGGCCATTGAGACTGCCTTAAACACTTCTGCTGCACTTTGTGGTTCCGTGCTCTTAATAGCCTCAATGGCTGCCGCCATACCACGCGCCAAGTTAGCACCATGATCACCATCTCCAATAGGACCGTCTAATTCAGACAAGTGGTCTTTTTCTACTTCAACCCTTTGATCAAAGCCTTGCATCCATTTTACTGCAACTGTTTTATCCATAATATACCTAATTTCTAGTTTCCATGTCAGACTACCAAGCAATGGTCTTAACAGGACTCTCCAGAGCCTCAAGCCAAGAGTCATTTTCAATCTTCATGAGCGTCAATGAAAGACCTGCCATATCAATCGATGTCATGTAGTTACCTAATTTTTTATAGGCCACTTCTAGTCCAACTTCTCCAAGAATGCTTGCTACATCGTTAGCAAAGACATACTGCTCCATGAGAGGTGTCGCACCCATACCATTGATGAGAAGGGCATAGCGTTCACCTGCCTTAGCCTCAAAGGCTTCAAGGAGTTTCCCTGTCAATTCTTCAGCTAACTGGCGAGATGGCTGCATAGACTCCTTACGATAGCCTGGCTCACCATGAATACCAATACCATATTCAATTTCATCCTCAGCTAGGACAAAACCAGGCTTACCAACCTCAGGAACCGTCGCACCGCTAAGGGCCAAACCAATGGTGTGAATATTAGGAACAATCTTATCAGCCAAGTCTTTGATTTCAGCCAGAGACTTGCCTTCACGAGCCGCATGACCTAGGATTTTGTGAACGAAAATAGTACCTGCAACCCCGCGACGACCTTGTGTATAAAGGCTATTTTCCACAGCAATATCATCGTCTACAACAACACTAGCAACCTCGATGCCTTCCATTTCAGCCAATTCTTGAGCCATCTCAAAATTCATGATGTCGCCAGAATAATTTTTAACAACCATGAAGACACCAGCTCCTTGGTCCGCTTCCTTGATAGCTTCCAAAATCTGATCTGGCGTTGGTGACGTGAAGACAGCACCTGCAATGGCTGCAGAAAGCATACCATCACCTACAAAACCTGCGTGAGCTGGCTCGTGACCACTTCCACCACCAGAAATGAGACCAACCTGACCAGCAGCCTGCTCATTTCTTGCGATGATGTCAAACCCCTCAACACGATGTACCAAATCACTGTGAACATAAGCCAAGCCATCTAGCATCTCTGTCACTACATTTTCAGGTTTATTGATAATTTTTTTCATGGGATTGCCTCCTTTTCAAAGGTATCAACTATTTGCACTTACATTGGCTTCCTTCTGTGATTGTTAATTCCCTTTAAATAAAGGACTTCAAGGCTTTTTGAGAAAGACAGCGTAAAAATATGTAAACGCATACATTTTATAATTTAATTGTAGCATTTGCCTCTATCAATAGCAAGGCAAAAGGCAAGACCTCCATTTTCCTGACCTCTATCATTAAAGTAGAAGAAAAATCTCATAGAAAGTCCTTTTTTAGTCGCCAAAGCTATTGAAAAACCACCATTCAAACCTTATAATGGAATGACGAATTAAGCGATTAGGAGGTTCAAATGACCATCGATTTTCCAAGAGAGACAGAAATAGAAACTAAAAACGAAATGGATGCCGTCCTTCAGGCTGGCCGTGTCCTTATGGAGAGCGGTGCTGAGATTTACCGTATTGAAGACACCATGGGGCATATGGCCAAGTCTCTTGGTATCAGAGACTTTTCCACTTACGTGGTCAATCGAGGGGTAATGATCTCCGGACTCAACCGATCTGGTCTTAAGGAGTCTCGTGTCCTAGCTACCTCAGCTCCTTCTATCCATCTGGGCAAGCTCGAGGAAGTTAACCGCCTGTCTCGTGAACTGGCAGAGCAGCCAAATCAGCCTGTGGCTAGTATTTTCCAAAAGCTGAAAACCATAGAGCAGAAGACTTTCTATCGTCCTTTAGAGGACATTATAGCCTGTGTCATTGGTGCAGGAAGCTTCTCGCTAGCCCTTGGAAGTAGCTGGATTGATGGAACTGCTGCGGCTATATCGGGACTTTTTGTGGGGATTGGTATGCAGCTCTTTTCTCGTTTTATTCATACCAGTTTCTTGCAGATTATCCTCTCTAGTGCCATTGCTGCTTTATCAGCCAATGTTCTCTACTATCTAGGAATCGGCCAACATCGTAGTGTGATTATCCTAGGAACCTTGATGATTTTGATTCCTGGGGCCTACTTTGTTAATGCCATACGAGAATTCACCCAGAACAACTACTATAGTGGTCTGGCCCTGATGCTGTCTGGGGTCTCCACTTGTCTGTCTATCTCTGTCGGTGTTCTTGCCATGATTTCACTTCTTCCCTTTGCGGAACAATTATCAGGCATGTTCTCAACACCATCTACCTCATGGCAGGAGGTCTTGATTCAGACCTTCATGGCCGGGCTGGGGACAGCAGCCTTCTCCGTGCTTTACCGAGTTCCCAAGAAATACTTCTTAGACCTCGGAACCCTAGGTGCAGGCTCATGGCTCCTCTACCTCTTGATTTGGAACAATACCCATCACGAGGTCCTTGCCATCCTCTTCCCAGCCCTACTGGTTACCTTCACCTCACGCTTTTTGGCCCACTACCGTAGATGTCCAGCTACAGTCTTTCTAGCCTCAAGCATGTTCCCACTCATCCCTGGGATGAGCTTCTACCGTGCGGTCTACTTCCTCTTGATTGGAAATTCAGACCTAGGTCTCAGCTTCCTACGAGCTTGTTTCCTGGCCTCATTTACCATCGCCATCGCCGTCAGTTTGACACAACAAATCCCTAGCCGCTATTTTGTACTAGGGAAGAAGAAATAAATTGTTAAAAGCCAGTGGTTTTGTATGCCAGTGGCTTTTTTTGGTGGCGTTCTAAAATCAGTGAATAGCATATTATGAATATCAAAAATACCCTACTCAAGGATCTATCCGCTGCTAACTTAAAGCAAATACATCATTAACACTCTTTAATGAAAGTTCATCATTCATATACTATCAGTTTTGTTTAGAGTAGAGTTGGAAAGAGTTTATACAAAAATAAAAACGCTTACACAATTCTTTGATTTTATTAAAATGTGATGATAAACTTGATATGTAAGTAATAGAACCATAATACTAACTTAATTTTACTCATGAGTTAACCATATCCTTGCTACTATTATTTAGTTTTATGAAAGGAGCATTATCATGGAAAAGAAAGTATACTTTAAACTTCACAAAGTAAAAAAGCAATGGGTAACCATTGCAGTAACTGGTCTAGCTCTAGGACTTAGTTTTGCAAGCTTGGGCTATGTGTCCGCAGCTGAACAGACTCACTCCACCTCAGAACCAACGGTTGAAAACAGCATAGAAGAAAATGCAATCGATGTCATAAGCCCGTCAACTAATGAAGTCACTACTAAACCAGAGGAAAACAAATCTTTAGTCACAACAAATTCAAGTGAAATCATCACTGAAACTACTTCTACTGAATCTAAACAAAGTGTCACTGATGCAGCTACTTCAGACATAGGTACTTCTGAAATTAACTCTCAACAAGCTCTTCGTTCGGAAGTCTCTACTGTTACTAGCAGTGAAGTCGTAAGCTCTGAAACATCACATTCTGAAACAAATGCAGCCCATGAAGTAGAAGAAAGTCCCGTAATATCCGGCGGTCATTACACTAGCGATGATCAGGGCAACTGGTACTATATTAAGGATGGGAAAGCACTTACTGGTATGCAAAATATTGATAATGTGAATGTCTACTTCGATGCCGATGGTAAGCAAGTCAAAGGAGACACCCGTCACGTTAATGGATCAACATATCACTTTGAGAAAGATAGTGGACAACTTACCCGTAGTGCTTTTGCATCTGATAAGAATGGAAATTGGTACTATTTAGGCCAAGATGGGAAAGCACTTATCGGTAAACAAGTTATTGACAATATACCACTCTACTTTTACCCTAATGGTGTCCAAGCTAAAGATGCCTTTGTCGTACTAGATGGAAATTCCTATTATTTTCAAAAAGATACTGGCCAATTGGTTCGTGACCGTTTTTGGTCGGATGACGACGGCAACTGGTACTATAGTGATAAAGAAGGGAAACTTCTAACAGGCGAACAGACTATAGATGGCTTCGACATGTATTTCTACCCAGACGGTGTTCAGGCCAAGGGTGAAATCGTTACAATAGGTATCGAACCCTATTACTTTGATAAGGATAGTGGTCATAAGGTTATAAATACCGACATCACTATTAATGGAAAAACTTACCACGCAGAAGCTAATGGTCTTTTGATTGAAACTGAACAGAAACTTCCTCAACGTCCACTTGTTTCTGGTGGCCATTTCCAAGAAGATTCCTCAGGCAACTGGTACTATTACACCGCAACAGGAGAGAAACTAAAAGGATGGCAAAATGTAGATGGAGTAACTCTTTACTTTGACGAAGAAGGTCGTCAAGCGAAAGATGGGGAAAGAATCATTGACGGCTCCCATTACTATTTTAGTCACTATTCAGGTGCTGTAAAAACCAACTATTGGCATACTTGGTCTATTGAAATCAGAAGACAGGAACCATTTGCTAAAACGTATTACGAATATTATGGTTCTGATGGTCGACGTTACTATGGATGGCATCGAGTTGGCGATCAACTTTATTATTTTGATCATACTGGTCGAGTTGAAAATGGTCTTACTATCTTCAAAGGACAAAACTACCTCTTTGATAATCATGGAAAATTGGTAAAAGATGCCTTTTATATTCAGTCATTACGTGTCTTTGTTGGAACTTTAAATACTAGCTATCGCTCCAATAAATTTGGCCAAGTACTAACCGGAGAACATCATATTAATGGTGATGACTACTATTTTTCAAATTCTGGTTCACCAGTCACTGGTATAGTCAATAAAGGAGGCAAGGACTATTACTATTTTGAAGGCAAACTTCTAAAAAACTATCTCGGACCTTTACTCGGACGTCAGGAACTGGATTATGATGCATACTACTCTGGCATCGTAGGTACAGATAAGGATGGAGTTCTACTTACTGGTGTTAGCACTGCAAATAATGGTAAACTCTATTATTTTGAAAATATCTATTTTGATAATAGCAATATCCCCAAAATGTTTACAGTTACAACACCTACTTGGAAAACGATTGATGATAAGCTATACCACTTAGAGCCTAGCATAAACAGAACTTACAAGAATGGTGGAAGAAGTTATACCCATACCGTCAGGGAAGAAGTAGACATTATTGACCACGGAGTACGAACAAAGACCGATAAGATTAAACGTATTATTCGTGATAATTATAGTAATCTATACTATCTTGATGAAAACAATGATTTCTACATCGGACATCTACTTCCAGAAAACACAGATTTAACTAAGATTGAAGAAACTGTAATTCAAAGTGATAATAAATTCTATGCTTTCAATAGAACAAGTTCGCTTTCCGAAACTTCCCCTCTCACAGTTTCCAAGACCTTAGTTTACAATAAAAAAGCCTACCTCATTGATGATAAAGGAGTAGCGACCGAAACTAAACTAACAAATCGTTTCGAACACGATGATGCATGGAATTGGTACTACTTTGATAACGAGGGAAAAGCTGTCACAGGACTCCATTCAATAGATAATGTCACTCTATACTTTGATAAAGAGGGCAAACAAGCTAAGGGAAGACTTGTCGAAATTGACGGTCAAACACATTATTTCGATAGAGACAGCGGAGCTATGTGGACTAACCGAACACTTGAACTTAATGGTATTCGTTATGTCATTGACCAAAATGGTTATGTAACTATGAATAAACCTGGACAATTTATTCAAGATAGAGATGGTGATTGGGCTTATATTAAAGAGAATGGACAGTTAGCCACTGGACTTCAAATTATTAATCATCAAAAATACTACTTTGATCCAACTGGAAAACAAGCAAAAGGAAAACGCCTTCTGCTTGATGGAAAATACTATTTCTTCGATAAAGATACTGGTGCTATGTTCGTAAATAAATTCCATGAAACAGGCGATTACTTTTCTAAAAAATATACTTATTTTGGCGAGGATGGAAGCCAGATCTTTGGTTGGGCAACTATTGACGGTAAACGTGTTTATTTTAAAGAAGATGGCTACCAAGTTCGAAATGATAGACACAAGATAGGTGATTTCGATTATTTCTTCAAAAAAGACGGTAGTATGCTTTCTGATGATATTGACGGCGACTACAAATACTATTATGCTGATAAGGACGGTCATCTACAGTTCGGATGGGTTACTCATAATAATGAAACCTACTATATTAGCCCACCATGGGGAGCTGAAAACCGAACATATCTACAAAATATCAATGAAAAGACCTATCTTTTGGGTCCTAAAGGACGACTTCTAAGGAATACAGCTACAGACACCTCGACCTCTTGGAATGGTTTCTGTATCTCTGATGAAAATGGAGTTGTAAAAACAGGTGTCATTCGGTTAGAAGATAATAGACTTTATTATTTCAACCCTGAAATTTATATGACTACTCCTTTTAGTGGCGAATGGGCAGAGTTTGATGGTAAACTTTATCATTTTGAAAAGCCGATATCAGTTAGTCCAGAGTCAAAAGGTTCTCCAATTACCACTAACACTACGCTTGAAAAAGATGGAAAAACCTATATTATTGACGAAAATGGCGTAGCTACAGAGAAAAAGGATTAATATCAAACTAACAACTGTAAGCATTTAAAAATACCTCATTTTTGCCAAAATGTATTCAAAAACACCAGAAATCATTTTTTCTGGTGTTTTCTTTTTGTCTAAAACCTAGTAAGGCTACCGGCAAAATCTCTATCATCAATCTACTTCAAATTAAAATATTCCTTAACATCTCTAGCATAGCCATACTGTTGATTCAAAGTCTCTAATAAGTCTTTGTTATAATCTGGATAATTGTCATTCCTCACCATCACCCTCATACAAACATGCTACCAAGCGTTCAAAGGGCTCTATATACTCCCAGTAGTCAAAAGGGAGATTTGTAATTTTACTTAGATCATTATCATCAAAATGATACACGAGATGACGTAGTATTTGATTTTCAATATAATGGATATCTCTCAACTGCCCGAGACTGATTGTATCCAATTCTATGATGTAGTGACACAAATCATCAAGTGCCTTTACATCAAATTTTTTCTCCTCGTGTAGGAAGTAGAGAAAGCTCTGATTCTCAGCTCTTTTGTTATCTTCTATCAGATTCCTTTTATGCATCATTCTTGAATCCTTTCCTTAATAGCAACATTATAACACTAGAAAATGATTCCCCAAAACGACAACATAAAAAGAGAACTTGGGATGTTTCCATTCCAAATTCTCTTCTTCTTGATTAGCAAAGTAGCAAGACTTTTTACCACAAACTAATACGTTTGCTTGGTGCTAGATACATGGCGTCTCCTTCCTTGATTTGAGGGTAGGCCTCATAAAACTCAGGAAGGTTTTTAAGTTGTTGGTTAACACGCAACTCATTTGGTGCGTGGACGTCTTGTACCATGGTATATTTATTGTACTGTAGGCTGGCCTTTTGTTTCCAGATATCTGCGTAGTTCTCAAAGTAATCCTTGAGGTTAGGTTTTGTCAGATCTGTTTTGAGAACTTGTAGTGTGGATGAGAGACCGCCAGCATCTGCGACATTCTCAGTGACTGTGAGTTTTCCATTTACCTTAGTCCCGTAAATTTCCAAACCATTCCACTGGTCTTCAAAGGCTTTGATCCTCTTGTCGAAAGCTTTACTATCTGCTTTTGTCCACCAGTTATGCATGTCGCCGTTCTCATCATAGTCGGCACCATTGGAGTCAAAGGCATGGGTAATTTCATGTCCAATCACGACACCGATACCACCATAGTTCTTTTCAGTACTTTGGTTTTTGTCATAAAATGGAGCTTGTAAAATACCAGCTGGGAAGTTGATGCTATTGCTTTCTGGGTTGTAATAAGCATTGATATCAAAAGCAGAACCAGACCATTTATTCTTATCAATAGGATCATCAAAATGATCAATGGTATAACGTTTTCCGAACTGGGCAATGTCTTCTGACAATCCAAAGAAGGACTTGTTCGGATCAAGATGTAGTTCCTTAGTACCAGGATCGACATCTTCCTGATAACCTACGAAAACCTTCATTTTATCCAACTTTTCAATGGCCTTGTTGCGTGTATCTTCCGTCAACCAATCATTTTGTTGGAGACGGCCACGATAGACATTTTTGATTTTATCAATCATGCCTGTCACGTCAGTCTTGGCTTCCTCACCAAAGTATTTACGTCCATAATAGACACTCATGACATCACTAAACAGATGGACACTCATCTCGTAAACCGTATCTTCCTTAGAAATTGGCTTCTGTGTACCCATAATAGCCATGCTAATCGATTGAAAATTCAAGCGGTAATCTTCTGTCAGAGAATTTGAGGCCGCCATAGCTTCTTGAACCAAGATCCATGATTTGATTTTAGAAAAATTGTCCTGATTGACGATCTTACTATAATTCTCAAAATACTTGGTATTAGGGACGTTGATGGTTTCTAAATCACGTCCCATAATGCCTTTAATGACATCATATAATTTGAAGGAACCAGAGTAGGCATTAATCTCTTCTGCTGTTTTAGGGTGAACCAAATTCTTACTTTCAGACATCTCTTCGTTACTGAGACTGTACTTAGCAATGATTTCGTCGAACTCCAGTGCTTCTTTGACAATGCGTTTACTATTTTTTTCGCTATATCCAAGCATTTCCAAGGCTTTTTGCGTAGCTGTTTCAATTGGAGTCAAATATTGTTTCTTGCTGGCCTCGTCTTTATAAATAGACACATCTGGCAATAAGATACTTGGGGGACTCAATTGGATTTGTTTTTGGCTGGTATTCTCTGCGTTAGTTCCTACGTCATAACCAAATGGAAGAGGAATCCCTTTATCAGTCAAGCTAGCAGATTTACTGGCCAAATCATTCAGATCCTTGATATCCTCAATTTCTTTTAGATAAGGTTTGAGAGGTTCAAGTCCATCTTTCTCACGTTGCTTGTAATCACTAGCAGCCTTGTAGAAAGTGATAAACTCAGACATCCCTGTAATATCTGACGTTTCCTTGCCCTCCCCTAAATTTTTGATATCCTTCTTTAGCTTTCCTTTAATATCTTCATCTAAAGTATAAAAATTATCAATGCTTGGAGAATCAGCAGGAATTTTGGTTTTTAGAAGCCAATCCTTGTTAACAGCTTGGTAAAAATTTGAGGCTACCGTAGCATTCTTGTCAATCGGCGTTTCTTGTGGGACAAAGGTTTTATAAGCCCAAAAACCACCTCCTGCAAGAGCCAAGGCCAAGGCTCCCGTTATGGAACCAAGAATAATTTTCTTACGCTTTTTCATAGATACTCCTTAGAAAATTAGATTAATATACTTGTATTATATCATTAGAACACAAATTTTAGCAAGCTGTTTCTGGAAGACAAAAAGAAGTAATCAGACGATTACTTCTCTTTATTTTCTTAAATAGCGAAAATTGGGTAACAAGATACTCAAGATAAGAACAATAAAAGATCAACTAAATCCAACTTAGCAGGTTGAATTCAGTTGATCTTTTTGGTCATTTTACTAATCATCACAAGCAGATAAATCATTTAAAAGACAAACTGCCGAGTGATGTTAATCCTCTTGCTAGATTAATGTTACGCTCTGATTTTTCTTGGAATTCTGTGAGCGTCTTACTCAAGTCACTCACTCCAGAACTCAGAGAAATCCCTTTAGAAAGATTGCTGACTGCTAGAGCCTGAATAGCTCTACATAATTCTGCTAGAAGTTCGTCATTATCCTTCTTTCCAACTTCTATTTCATTTTTAAACGTTACGAGCAACTCTCTCTCATTTTCAGTTGTTTCTGGATTTATAATAAGATTGTAGATATTGTTTAAGATATCCGTAATTTGGTTGTTGTTACTTTTTGTCATCTAGATTACCTCCTATAACCTGTAGCAAGATTAGGTCGAGCAAGTGAATTAAATTGGTTAATTGTTTGTGTTGTCATGAGCAACGACCTCTTTTAATAGTTCGCTGTGACATCATTATACACATCTAGCATATCAAATTCAAGAACAAAAATATCCTTCTGCCACAAATAATCCAAATTTAGCACCAACAGACAAAAAGAAGTAAGCAAACGATTACTTTCTTAAACTGCGAAAATTGGGTAACAAGACACTCCAGATGAGAACAACAAAAACACCTAAAATAATAATTGTAATATAGGGGTTAAAGTATAGGCTGATTAGTAGGACAAGACTCATCGCAACCATTAGGTAACCTAACTTTCTCGCTACTGAGTTACTGCTCTCACTGTGATTTTTAGTAGCTAGACCAATACTTTTAGGAAGATAATTTCCTATTACTAGAAAAATGAGTGCTACTAACCAAATGACAGTCAATCGAACTTGGACATGTCCGCCCATGGCAACAGTCAATACGAGACCTTGAATGATAACTGCAGAAATCGGAATAAGCCATAACATAAACTCTTTTAAGAATGAAATGGTTATTTGTTTAAAATATGAAAATAAGAGATTATAAATGGCAAGAGCAATAAAAGGAAGGACAACTATTGCTAGATTGCGATTCATAAAACCATTGGCTTGTTCTTCCACATTAAAGTGGATAGCCACCCGATTTGGGAGTTGATTGTAAAAGACTAGTCCGACAATAACCGGTGTGAGTATTACTAGATTGCCAATGACTCTTTGCATATTATTTTTCATCTTCTTTTCCTCCAAGTGACTGAATCCACGTTAAAATTTCTTCAAAAACGGTTAAGTTCAAACTATAGTAAATAAAATTCTTCTGCTTTTCTTCTTCAATAAGTCCTGCTTTTCTCAAGGTAGACAAATGATGAGAAACTGTTGCGGGAGCCAAGTCAAACTGCTGGCTAATTTCACCTGCTGACTTGGGCCCAGACTTTAGATAGTCTAAAATTTCTCTCCTCACGGGGGCAGAGATGGCTTTTAAGGTTTCAGATAAGCCCATGAGTTTCCTCCTTTTTCCAAATTTGGCGTGTCACAAGTCCGACACCTAGCACATAAATAGCTAACATGACTTCGATTAATAAGATATTTCTGACTATCCCTTGTTGATAAGCACCTGCCAAAAAATCGATGGTAGCATGAAGTAATATCGCCCATAAATAGAATGAAAGCTTATGCTTAGTGACTGCTAAAAAATCCCAAGCTGTAAGCAAGACTTGTAGTAGCAATGCAACTAATCTTTCAAAAAGAGACATAACAACTGCAAATCCAGTTAGTTGGTTGACCTGACTCACAAGAAGTGACGGCAATTGACTGGTCTGACCTGAATGGATGGCCTGTAAAACAATGATGTAAGTGAGTAACCCCATCACTCCAAGCAAAATAAATTCACTAAGTCCATGTCCAAAACCGTAGGCAACAATATCAGATGTCATCAAACTTCTTTTCTTAGCAAGGACCTTAAACACCACATAACGTGTTGTTTCTTCGACAAGGCCAGCCATAAGTCCTCCATAAATAATGGTCAACCATTTAGAAGAGTGGACAAAGCCAGAAAAAACCACAGCATTGATAGGTCCTTCAATCATCATGACAGGTAAGGCAAAACCAATCAGACCTACTAAAAAGAGCTTGATTGAAAATTGCCATTTTTTCTTCAGAACGATAAAACTTATGATGGCGATAACTAACATGGCAAGAATTGTCATAAAAAGGAATGTTTCCATTTGATTTATTCTTTCATTGAGACGGGATAGGAATGCTATATTGGTAAGAACACCTATTTCTATATTTTTCGAAATAGATTATACGCTTTTCCTAAAGCACTGTCAAGACTATTTCGAAGAAAATCGAAATAGGAGTACAAAAAAAGACCGTTTTCACGATCTTTCTTCTTGAGAATTTTCCCTCATTCTCGACTGTGTGTTCTCTGGCCATTCACACGGGCTACTACTGCTTATCTTCCTGGGATATATTCGCCGGTGTTGGCATCGTAGTAACGGCGTTGGCCGTTGACTGTGACGTAGGCACCTTTAACTTGGCGACCTGATTGGTCAAAGTAAAGGTGTTGGCCATTGATGACTTGTTCGCCTGTTACGGCATAGCCATCAGCTCCGAAATAAGCCCAAACGTTTGGCTCGATTTGAGCAAAGCGGTTGGTTACAGGTTGACCGTCGTTTTCGTCATAGTACTTGTAACGACTACCGACCTTAACGGCTTTGCCCTTGTATTGGATACCATTTTGGTCAAAGTAGTATTCCTTGCCATTGATAGTCCACTTGCCTTTAAGGGCTTGGCCATCAGTATTGAAGTAAGACCATTGGTTTGGTGCAATCTCAGCAAAGCTGCTTGTGACAAGAGCTCCACTGTGGGCATCATAGTAATAAGTCTTACCATCTTCAACAATGGTTTTACCCTTGACTTGGATACCATTTTTATCAAAGTACTTAAGGTATCCATGATCAGCACGAACTTGGCCGATTGCCAGTGAACCGTCTTGTTTGAAGTACATCCACTGGTCATCACCTACTTGGAGGTAGCGTCCGCTAGCAAGAATACCTGATTCTGGCTCATAATAATATTTGATGCCATTTTCTTCGATAATTTCGCCCTTAGCTTGGCTACCATCTTCCTTGAAGTAATAGAGGTGACCATCAATGTATTGACGTCCAGTGACACGGTTACCTTCTTTATCAAAGTAGTTCCATGACTTAGTTGCTGGGTTATAGACAAAGATGCTACGTCCGATTTCACCTGCTGGTGTGATGTAGCGAGCCTTACCATTTTCAAAGATAATAGAATCAGCTCGGTTGCTGTAGGCCGTACCGACACTACCATCTTGATTAAAGTAATAAGTCTTACCGTCAATGACACGTGAACCAGTCACAGTGTTACCATCAGCATCGAAGTAATAACGTTTACCAGTGCTACTATCTGTCGCAAAGACATTGCGTCCCATATCACCTGTTTGGGCAGCATAGTAATGCAATTTGCCATCATCAGTACGGACAATCCGATCCTTAGCCTGAAGACCAGTTTCACGGTCAAAGTAGAAATGGTGACCACTCCAATGAAGGTTACCCACTACCATGGTTCCTTGTGTTGTAAAGGCACGGACTTGCTTACGTTTGTCATCAAAATCAACGAAGGCATTCTTAACCATAGCACCGTCTAGACCGTAATAGTAAGTATAGCCGTTGCTAGCACGACGAAGAGCATTACGCAATTGGATACCATTGTCAAAGAAATAGTAATCCTTGCTATTGATGTTTTGGGCACCCTTGGTCATCTTACCGTCAGCACCGAAGTAATACCAGTTACCATTACCGTCTTGAACAAATTCATTCTTAACGGCTTGGTTATCACGAAGGAAGTAAACATCTTGTCCACGACGTTGGAAGACTTGAGTGCTTGTAATGGCACCTGTGTCACGAAGTGGTGTTGGCAAGAGTTGGCCGTTGGCTGAAGTATTAAAGTACTGGTTGGTCTTGTCATCACGAAGGACAAAGTTGATGCCTCGTCCAAGGATGTTAGTTCCGTTGAAGTACTTAGCAGACCATTTGGTAATCTTTTCATTCGTAGGCAATTGCTTACCATTTGAGATTTGCACACGGTTGAAAATAGATGGGTACTTAGCTTTCAGCTCATCAAGGAAGGCACCACCGTACTTGCCTTGATAGTCTGTGCCATCTGTGCGGGTATTTGCCACATAGGCTTGGTCCACAATTTGATAACCTTGTTGGTGATAACCGTAGCCGTTAACACGTGTGGCATTAACTACTTCTTTTCCTGGAAGGTTATAAATTTGGTCTGGCACCCAGTCAGCAATGGCTTGAATACCATCTTTGTGGAGAGCACGAAGGACATTAAGGAGGTCCTCAAGTGAGCCATACTTGTTATTTTGACTCAAGGCCATGTCATAACGGTCATCAAAGGCATAACCATTGTCAATTGTTGAATCAAGGAAGGTACCATCCTTACTTGAAACGTACTGTGGTGGAAGTCCAACAGACGTAACACCCCAAGCTTTGAGCAAATTAGTGTTCTTAGCCAAGACACGGTTCATATAGAGTTCTGGCTGATCGTCCGCAAAAGCTTGGAAGTTTGAGAAGGCTTCATACATGACTTGCGAATCAAGGGCTGCTGAAGACTTGTAAACTTGACCATCTCTATTGGCACGGTTACTTGGCTGTGTACGTGCGTCTTGGTTAGCCTTAGCCCCGACTGGTACCCAGACACCGAGGTAACCTGATACTTGCACATTTTCCACACCAAAAATATCGTTGGCATTGAAGGTCAAGTTCCCATTCCAGTCGGTACGTTTAAGAAGGTTTTTAGGCACATCAGAATCGTTGAGGTAGGTTGCTATACCATCTTTTGTTGTCAAAAGTAATGGGCGATAAAGCTGATTACGGTGAGCTCTACCCATGTTCATCGTTACGGTTTCATTGCTACCCAATCGGAAATCATAGTTGTTGGTCATGATGACACCCATCCCTTGCGTACGGGTTTCAGCAGTTCCCCAATCAGTTCTGTTATTGGCACCTTTACCATAACGAACTGATGTCAAGAGGCCGTCATTTCCGACTTTCTTCACTTCCATGTCTTGACCACCAGCTACATACTTGATACGGGCACGCAAGAGGGTGTCGATAGCATCAAAGTAAGGCGTCTTTTTCGCCATGTAGTGACCATCCTCACGGTAGAGGTCACCGTAATAAACACGTGTTACAGAGTCCTTGTTGGTCAACATGAGGGCATAGACAGATGGCAAGTTGTAAGACGCATAAGTTTTATGAGCCTTATCAATATCCTCATTGTAAATCTCGAAGGCCTTCTTGATTTCATCACGGGTGAAATTGTAACCAAACAGATTTGGATTGATACGATCACGAATGATACGTTGGATAATGGTTTGCGCTTCCGTATCGTGGGCACGGGTGAAAATATAGTTGGCCATACGTTCACCGTTCTTATCGTTAGCACCACGTGGATTCAAACTACTATTCATAAAAGCAGTCATGTCCCCAAGCTGCATACGTGTATTTTTATCACGCATCAAAAGGTTGGTAAGAGCATTACGAAGGGCATTATCAATCGGCAGTTGTGCCCCCTTATTGTCCTTGTTGTAATATGGGTCGTTGGCAGACCAAGCTTCCAAGTATGACAAGTGTTTGATCGCATTGGCTTCAGACTTGTCAACACCATAGGCTACTTTGAAGTAATCAGAAGCGATTTGGAGAAGGTCAGCATCCACATTGTCCAAGGCATCGACACGCAAACCGTCAAAGTTAGCAGTTGGGTCATTGGCCATGATACTTCCGATATTCATCATGAAGTGGAGCCAGTTAAGTTGCTCCGCCTGAACAGCTGGGTTTGAGTTATCAATATCGTTGGCAAGCAAGAACTCAAGACCACCGATAGAATTGTCCTTGAAGTACTTACGTGTACCCGTCTGGTTAGTAGGTGTGCGGTTAAGTAGACGATAATCAGAGTTGGCGTAGCTAGTACGGTTACCAGTATCACCCTTACTGTTGTTAAAGAGCAACTGTCCACCTTGCAAATGGTCGTATGAACTATTTTCAGTGCTACTATTCCAACCAGGCTGAGTCTTGATAAACTGATCAATACTTGTACGCAACCAGTTGGTATTGCCTTCACGCGCAATACGTTCTTCAATCTTAGTCTGAACCGCTTTAGCAGCTAGATTTAGACTTTCCTGGCTAGAGTTGGTTGAAAATGATCCTGCACCAAGACCTTGATTTTGCATGTAGTTTAGGTAGTTAACCTGAGTCGATTTGTCAGGCCACCAAACCATCAAGAGTGGACGTTTGTCCGCTTCAGTTGAAGCTGTCCAAGTCTTACCATCCTTGAGAATACTCTTTGGACGGTACCAAGCATCTGCTGTGATGAAGGTGTCCAGTTGGTCCAAAGATTTGTTATCGTTTTTGTAGAGCTGATTTCCAGATGAAAAATCTACGGTCGCCTTGATAGGTTTAGTTGAAAATTCATCCTGTGACTTGGTCGCAAGAGCCCCTGTTTCAGCATCAAAATAATATGACTTACCATCTTGCTCAAAGACGAAGTTCTTACGCACACTACCGTCACTATTGACATAGTATTGTTTGCCGTTAATCCATTGGATACCAGTCGCTGTGTTTGTGTTGGCTTCACGAGTTTCTGCCAAGGCACGACGGCTACGTGTACGAGCTTCTGTATTTGCCGTATCAGTTGTTGCTGCACGGTCTGTAGTAGCTGTTGCACGATCCGTTCCAGTTACTGCAGCGTTAGTATTTGTATTTGTATCAGTTGTTGTGGCACTCGTATCAGCTGCAGCTGCTTGCACATTTGTACTTGGTGATACTTGACCTGAGTTAGTTTCCACTGTCGCTGCGTTTGCAGCAGGTGCCGCTGCCCTATCTGTAACATCGGTTGTCGTGCTAGTCGCATCTGCGACAGGAATAGCCACGCTCGCAGTATTAGCATCTGCTGAGATAGTTGGTGCTACTGTAGTTGCTGCATCATTAGTTGTAGCTGGCGTTTCTTGAAGCAGATTCTGACTGCTATCACCCGACTGATTCGCAGGATTTTGCTCATCGGCCTGAACCTGTTGATCCGCCAACAAAGTTCCACCAGCAACAGTAACCATTGAGAGTGCTGTCACCCCAATAGTCACCCAATTCTTCTTCACTTTATGCATTTTAAAGCGTACTTTTTGTTCCATAATATTTACCTTTTTCCCTTATATTACTTCTATCATAAGCTATTTGACAAGGGAATACAATTACACAACTATAATGTCAGCTTAATGTATCTACCTTCGTTTTCTCAGAAAACGTCCTTTAATAATCTGCCTAATAAATGCCCCTTGTGAACAAATGCACTAAGGATAACATAAAACCAACTAAAATCGTTAGGATTTAGACTTTTTTAGACGATAGAATCATCCTACAATATTAATTTATTTTTAAATAAAAAAACCTTCATTTCTAAGATGAAATAAAGGCTTGGGTTAGAGATATTACCTAGTGAACAAATCAGCTATGGTTTCAATAATGGCATAGAGTAATGGGTATTTTCGTTTTCTGAAGTCTGTTTTATAAAAGTAATAATTCGAAATTAAAAGAAATAATATGACAATGATAATCCAAGCCAAGATAACCATAATTTCTCTCCTTTAAGAAGTCAGTTACACCTAGAGCTTAACGAAGATGGTTCCCCATAACTACCTCTAACTCTTTTTTCCTACATGCAAATATAATACCCATTATAACACGGCTATAGCTCCTCCTTGCGAATATGAGAGGGACAAAATTATTAGGATTTAAGTGTGAAAAAGCATCTGGGTGTACACTGACAGTTTCTCTAAAACAACTCAAAAAAAACCAGCAAACGCTGGTTTTTTCATCTATTTAATCACCTAGAGTTATGATAGGAAAATAATAATAATTTAGATAGGAAAAGGAAAAATTAGCTCTAGATTTTTAAAGTACATAGTAATTAGCGACGCTGTCTCAATTCACCAGTTTTAGCATCGCAGAAGAGGCGTTTGCCACCAACATAAACATAACGTCCTTTCACTTGACGACCTGAACCGTCAAAGTAAAGCTGTTTGCCATTGATGACCTGTTGTCCAGTCACTGCTTGACCTGCTGCGTTGAAGTAATACCAGCAGCCACGTCCAGCTTCGACAAAGCGGTTTACCACTTGCTCACCAGTGTGGGCATCAAAGTAACATTTCTTACCTTGGACAGTAAGCAATTTACCTTTGACTTGAGCACCATTGCTACCAAAGTAGTAAACTTTATTGTTAATATTTTGAAGACCTGTCACTTTGTGACCATCTTGGTTAAGGTAAGCCCATTGGTTAGCCGCCATTTGAATGAATTGGTTGATGACTGCTTGACCAGTGACGGCATCATAGTAACGTCCTTCAGCCCAGCCACCTTTTAGCTGGCTATGGTCTTTGTTGAAGTAATAGAGTTTACCATCAATCACTTTGGCACCTTGAACGAGGCAACCAAAAGCATCCGCATAATACCAGTTGTTGTTTTCAAAGATAAAGCGTGACACAGCCATTTCACCTGTTTGGGCAGAAATGTAGTATTGCTTGTTGCCTTGTTGCATCATCTGACCTTTGATTTGACGGCCTTCTGAGTCAAAGCAGTATTCTTTACCATTGATGATACGTTTTCCTGTCACAGCGTAACCATGTTCATCAAGGTAGTACCAAGCTTGGTTTTCTTTATTTTGAACAAAGGTATTTACAGCCATATTACCAGTATCAGGGATGAAGTAACGGATACGGCCATCTGAGAAGCGAATAAATTTGTCTTTAGCTTGGATACCTGTTTGTGTATCAAAGTAGAAGGTTGTGCTACCCATTTCAAGGAGACCAGTAGCCATGTGACCATAACAATCGAAATAGCGAACATCTTTACGGTAACCAGCAAAATCGTAGAAGCCGTTGATAGCTTTCACACCATTTTTATCATAGTAATAGGTGTAACCATCGCTACCTTTAACAAGTGAGTCACGAGCTTGAAGACCATTTTCAAGGAAGTAATAAGCCTTACCATCGATAACCTTTTCACCTTTGACCTTTTGACCATATTGATCGTAATAATACCATTGATTTTCGCCTACACGGATAAATGAAGACTTAGCATTGTTCGAATCAACACTTGGTTTAGTCTCACCTGAGATGATTTGGTAACCTGAGTTATTTTGCTGGTTACCTTGTGAAATGATAGTGACATTAGCATTTGAACCATTCGAATGCCCTACTGATATGTTTGGAAACAGTTTATTAGAATTCGAAACGATAGTAACATTCGGCGTAGTTCCTGAAGCCGTGATGGTAATCGTCGTATTTCGACCACCATTCCAATGAATGCCGTTTGAGTCAGACGAACTCGTCGTAATTGTCGCAAAACCGCTAGCTGACGATGATGATGACCATGATGATGACGACGAGTAAGAATACCAAGCTGAACTTGATGAGCTTGAAGAACTTGACGCACTAGCACTTACTGATGCCGAGCTGCTACTTGATTGGTAAGCAGAACCCGTTTGTGATGAATTAGAGTTTTGTGTTCCTACGACTTGTGAAGTTTGTGATGAACTCACTTGACCAGATCCACCACCAACTACAGTCTGAGATGAGCCTCCTGTTGAAACAGATGATGAAGACTCGTAGCCTGTACTCGTTTGACTTGCATAGTTAGATGGCACTGCTGACACATAAGTAGCACCTTCTGTTAAGGTTGGTGAATAGCTTTCATTAATCAATGATGCACTTGACTCAATGCCTGCATCTGTTTGTTCAAAACCATCACCATTAGGAAGTGACACTTCATCTGCTTGTGCCGATTGGTCTGCCAAAAGGGCTCCACCCGCAAGTGCAACCATCGACAGCGTACTAACTCCAATAGTCACCCAGTTTTTCTTGACCTTGTGCAACTTAAACCCAACTTTCTTTTCCATAACATACACCTTTCAATATAACTTTATTTCTCTATTCTATGTTAAGGGATTTTGGAAACGAATACAATTACAGATGCATAACTCTAGTCTCATAAGACTAACCTTATGCCCATAATAGATTTCAAAAAACAAGTCTAAGATACATGGTTAAGCCTTTTATATGTTAGAAATCGTTTCCAAAAAACGTTCAGATTTTTTAAAAAGTACACAGAAATTCCGATGTTTAGCCGTTTTAGCTCTTCCTTCATTAAAGGACTGAGCATAATTTAAAGCTAAAGTAAGCAGTTTATTGAGGAATCTATTAATCAAACTCATTGTTTGCTTACAATCTGCTTGGCATATCAAGAGATAGTAATAAAGAAAAGCACTTGAAACAAAATGTTTCAAGTGCTTAAAAGTGGTGAGACTGGGAAGGTACCTACTGAATTTTAATCCAAAAGCATCTAGGATAGTCCCAAAATCACATTTTCTTCTGCCCCTTATCGTTTTCTGACCCAAGCTCCAGTATTGGCGTCATAGTAACGACGTTGGCCTTTAACCCAAACGTAACGGCCTTTGACCTGACGGCCAGAAGCGTCAAAGTAGAGGTGTTGACCGTTGATGACTTGTTCTCCGGTTACAGCTTGGCCTGAGGCGTTAAAGCAATACCAAACACCGCGAGAAACTTGGATAAAGCGATTGGTTACGGCTTCACCACTATTGGCATCAAAGTAGTATTTCTTGCCTCTGTATGTCAGAAGTTTCCCTTTAGCTTGGACACCGTTACCTTCAAAGTAGTAAAGTTTACCATTAATATGTTGAAGACCAACTACCTTTTGACCATTTTGGTTGAGGTAAGCCCATTTGTTGGCACCAACTTGGACAAAGCGGTTGGTTACGGCCTGACCTGAGTCACCATCATAGTAACGGCCGTTGGCCCAGGCACCCTTGACTTGACTATAATCATTGTTGAAATAATAGTGATTACCGTTGATGACCTGAGCACCTTTAACCAGTTTACCATTGCCATCGACATAGTACCACTTGTTGTTTTCCGTCACAAAGCGTGAGCGAGCAATTTCACCGCTATCACCATCAAGGAAGTAACGTTGGTTATTGATTGTGACAAAGTGTCCCTTAACCTGACGGCCTTCATTGTCAAAGTAATACTGCTTACCGTTAATGGTTTGGAGTCCTGTCACGGCATAACCGTTGCTATCGAGGTAATACCAAGCCTTGTTCTCAGGATTTTGCGCAAATCGGTTGACCGCGAGATTTCCTGTATCTGGGATGAAGTAACGCGTGCGGCCGTCTGCAAAGCGGATGAACTTGTCTTTGGCTTGAATACCAGTCTTTTCATCAAAATAGAAGGTTGTGCCATACATGTCGTGGAGGCCACGATACATTTGACCGTTGCCATCGAAATAGCGAACATCTTGGCGAGGACCCGCAAAGTCATAGAATCCATTAAAGGCCTGAACCCCTTTAGGATCGTAGTAATAGACGTGACCATCACTGCCTTGGCGAAGGACATGACGTAGCTGGAGACCATTGTCTAGGAAGAAGTATTTCTTGCCATCAATGACCTGTTCACCTGTGACCATGTTGCCGTTCTTATCAAAGTAATACCACTGGTTAGCACCGACTTGAATGAAGGTGTTCTTGGCAAGGTAGCCACTCGTTGAGAAGTATTGGACCTTGTCTCCCACCCTACGGAAACCAGTTGCTGTGATTTCAGTCATTTGTTTAGGAAGGAAGGTTTGACCTGCTTTAAGGCTGAAGTATTGATTTGTAGCATTATCTTGCAAGACATAGCGAGCCCCAGTACCTTGGATATTGCTTCCATTGAAATACTTGGCTGACCATTGCGTGATTTTCTCATTGGTTGTCAATTTACGGCCGTTTGAAATCTGCACGCGCTCAAAGATTGCAGGGTATTTAGCTTTCAACTCATCAAGGAAGGCACCACCATACTTGCCTTGGAAGTCATTTCCAAAGGTACGTGTTTTAGCTGCGTAGAGACTATTGTAGATTTCAGCATTTGGACGTGGTGTCCCGTAGCTGTTGGTACGTGAGGCTGTTACCACTTCTTTTCCAGGAAGGTTGTAAATTTGGTCTGGAACCCAGTCAGCAATGGCTGAGATACCTTCAGCGTGAAGGGCACGAAGGGCATCCATGAGGTCTTTGAGCGAACCGTATTTGTTGTTCTTGCTCATGGCAATATCGTAACGGTCTTCGAAGGCATAGCCATTTTCAATGATAGAATCTAAGAAAGTGCCGTCTTGGCTAGACACGTATTGTGGCGCAAATTCAAAGGAAGTAATTCCCCACTCTTTGAAGAGTTTGGCGTTTTGTGCAATGACATGGTTGGTATACTGACTTGGGGTCTTAACGAAGTCTTGGAAGTTTGAGAAGCCTTCATAGATGACCTGTGAGTCGAGAGCTGCTGAGGATTCAAAGACCTGCTCACCCTTCTTAGTCGTCGAAGCCTTGGTGCGGGCATCTTGGTTTTCTGAAGCACCTACTGGCACCCAAACCGCTAAATAGCCTGAAACTTCAACAGTTGAATGACCAGTAATATCGTCTGCCGTGAAGGTCAAGTTCCCTTGATTGTCCGTATAGCGAACCAATCCAGCTGGGACATCAGAATCCTTGAAGTAGGTCGCAAGCCCTGTCGATTTGCTGAGAAGTAATGGACGATAGGCTTGATTTTTGTGGGCAGATCCCATATTAACCACCAGACGGTCATTTGCTCCCAATTTCATATCTGGACGATTGGCTGTGAGGACCAGCATTCCTTGGTTACGTGTTTCAGCAGTACCAAGCTGATTAACTTCTTCTGCACCCTTACCATAACGCACAGATGACATGATTTCATAGCCGTTATGCTTAGTAACCTTCATGTCTTGGCCACCTGCTACATATTTGATGCGAGCACGGAGCAGAGCATCAATGGCATTATAGTATGGTGATTTTTCAGCCATGTATTGGCCATCGTCGGTAAAAAGATCACCGTAGTAAACACGAGTGATACTGTCCTTGTTGGTCAACATTGTGGCATAGGCAGCTGGGATATTGTACTGAGTGTACTTTTTATCAGCCTTGCGCATGTCCGCATTGTAGATTTCGAAGGCCTGTTTGAGCTCATCCATGGTGAAGGTGAAACCATCTGTTTTTGGATTAATCTGCTTACTGATGATATTAGCCAAAACAGCTTGCACTTCACTATCATGGGCACGCACGAAAATGTAGTTGGCATCACGAGGTGTGTGTTTCTGCTCACTTGAACGGTTGTTAAGAGAGTTAGTAATCACACGCTCCAAGCTGCCACGGTAATTGCTCTTACGCAAAAAAGTCGTCAAAAGCGTTTCACGTAGCGGATTGTCAATGGACAACTGAGCACCCTTGGTATCCTTGTTGTATTGATGGTCGTTGTAGGACCAAGCTTCAAGGATTGACAAGTGAGCAATAGCGTTGGCTTCATTATCAGCTACACGGTATTTTTCCTTGAAGTAGTCAGAAGCAATCTGCAAGAGGTCCGCATCCACATTGTCCACCGCATCGATACGAACACCGTCAAAGTTGGCGCTTGGATCATTGCCAAGGATAGAACCAATGTTCATGATGTAGTGGAGCCAGTTTAGTTGCTCAGCCTGAACAGCTGGGTTAGAGTTGTCGATATCGTTAGCCAAGAGCAACTCGTAACCACCATTTGAACGGTCGATATGGTATTTGCGTGTCCCTGTTTGGTTAGTCGGTGTGCGGTTCATGAGACGGAAATCTGAATTGGCATGACTTGTCCTACTATTATTGAGGAAGGTCAGAGCGCCTCCTTGCAAGTGGTCCTTACCAACTAAAAGATTGTCCTCACTCTCAGAGTTCCAGCCAGGCTGTGTTTTGATGAAGTCTGACATCAACTGACGAAGCCAAGTGGTATTGCCCTCACGACCGATACGTTCCTCGATTTTAACTTGAATCAAGTCAGCAGCAGATGCTAAGTCGTAACTCATCATATCTGTCGTATAGGTCTTATCACTAAAACCTTGTTGACTCATATAGTTGAGGTAGTTGACCTGTGTCACCTTGTCTGGCCACCAAGTCATCAAAAGGGGACGATAATCTTTCTCAGTTGAAGCTGTCCAATTTTTTCCATCCTTCAATATCTGTTTTGGACGGTACCAACTATCAGCCGTCAAGAAATTGTCCAAGTGTTCGAAACTCTTGCTTGATGTGTCGTAGGCTTGGTTGTAAACCGCATTGATAGAGTTATTTGGAATGGCATCGGCACGATACAAAGGTTTACTTTGATCTACCATAGCCCCAGTCTCATCGAAATAATAAAGACGCCCATCAAGTTCAATGGCTGCGTTCTTTTTCACAACGCCATTTTCAACATAGTACTGCTTGCCATCAATAATCTTCAAATTCGAAGCTACTGGTTTATAGTCAAGACTTGGCTGATTTGGTTGGACCGGCTTGTTAGGTTGAGACGGTTGACTTGGTTGAACAGGTTTATTGGGTTGATTTGGCTGCGTTACAATGGTCACATTGGGTTTTGTGCCATTTGGACTTGTCACCGTCACGTTTGGCTTAGGAGTGTTTGGCCCTGTGATAATGGTTACATTTGGTGTCGTACCGCTGGCCGTAATCGTAATGTTAGTGTTGCGGTTGGCATTGATACGAATAGTGCTATCAGCAGCGCGTGTGGCGATTGATGGTGCAGCATTGGTCAAGACTCTAGGTCTTGCTTGTTCTGTCACACTTGGAGTAGACTGAGCACTTGTTTGCACACTTTCAGTCTCAATTCTTTGGCTGGTTTGAACCTCAGTCTTTTTCTGATTTTGACTGTTTGCTTTAGCTGTTGCATGCGACGTTGCTACACGACGCCCACCACTGCGAGTTGCTTTGTGGCTAGGAGTAACTGAAGATTCCGATTGTCCTACCTGATTACTCGGCGTATCTGACTGTGATCTTTCTTGAACAGTTGCCTGTGTTGTTGCCTGACCTTGTGAGACCTGTTCCGTAGTCAGTGTCTCTTGGGCACTAGCTTGAGTTTGCGAAGAAACTGCCACTTCTTGATCGATAACTTGACTGCTTTGTGCTTGAGCAGTTGCCTCTTGAGCGACCGCACTTGTCGTCGCCTGAGAGCTTGTTTCGTGACTTACGCTGGCTGTTGCTACTGCTGCCACACTTGCTTGAGCACTAGCTTGCTCAGTAACAGTTGTTGTCGTCACTAGACTGGCAGTACCATCCTCACTCAGTTGCTGCAAGCCGTCACCATTAGGTGCGCTCGTCTCATCGGCTTCTACTTTTCCTTGAGCTAGGAGGCTTCCACCCGCCAAGGCAACCATTGAGAGGGTAGTCACCCCGATAGTTACCCAGTTTTTCTTAACCTTATGTAGTTTAAAACGTACCTTATTTTCCATCTATAACAATCATCCTTTTTTTCTATTGTTTTCTCTACTCTATGATATATTCAGACAAATTACAAATAGGAAAAAGTCATCTTATTTTCATGAATCTCTGCCGGACGCTTCCTATTATTAACTTTGATTTGTAAAAATGAGACCTTACACCATATGTAAGGTCCTAAATAGAGTTTTTTTGCTTCTCAAACTCCTTCAAGTGCTTATCTTCAAAGGCTTTTGAAGATTAAAGCAAGCTTCAATTAACCTTAAGAGATAGCAAAACTATGAGAGAAGTAGCCCCTAAAAAGACAATTCTGAAAAGAAAATTTTAGATAGAAAGACTCTATTTTTTCATCTGACTAAGATCGTGGTCTGTCTATGAGGAACAAAAATTAAAAATATAAATGATTTACACAGGTGAATTCTTATTTGACTAACGAAACTAAATATAGAATCTTTTATGTCAGTTCTTTAACATTTTTGATAATTCCGTTAGTTTCTGTTGTTTATTCTTAAAAAAGGATTATAATGAAGCTAGGTGAATATGTAAGCGTTTTAATTTTGCTTTAAAGGACACTTGGGGGATTATCTAAAAGATTGACATTAGTTACCTAATGCCTAAATAAGGATTATAGTAGGATAACCATTCCTGAGTCACTTTGAACCATCAAACTAGGGCTCATAAAAAGAATACAGCATCATTTCAAACTAGAGCTCTAGAGGGGACGCCTCATACTAGTAAGCTCTAGTTTTTTGTGTCTTAGAAGCCCAAAATAAACGAGATCTTCCATGCTTAGAAAGGAGGAAAATTCCGAACGGCTCTCGTTTTTCTAGAATCATTTCGTCAGGACTCATGTTTGCCTCGAACAGTCTCGTAATATAGAAATTGAGGAGGCTTGGAGAAATAAGGATTGTCACAAAAAGATTAACTTACATCGTTAGGGACTCCTCCCCAATGCTCACTTTTCATAAACTCTCATGACAGCCCTTATTTTGCAGTATGTAAAAAGTTTAAAATGAAAGGAGAATTACCATGGAAAAGAAAGTACATTTTAAACTTCACAAAGTTAAAAAACATTGGGTAACTATTGCAGTGACAGGACTTGCTTTGGGATTGAGTTTTGCAGGACTCAGCTACGCTTCAGCTGAAGAACAACCTACACCTGTTAATGAAGCAACTGTTGAAGCCATCATCAAAGAAGGCGCTATTGACGTTGAGGCTCCAGCAAGTAATGAAGCCACAACTAAACCTGTAGAAAACACAGCTGCTACCGCTTCGAGCGAGGTTGCCACTGTGTCAGAAACACCAGTGGTCACCTCTGAAGGGGCTTCAACAGAAACAGTCTCTGAAAAACCAAGCTCTGAAGTCACAAGCACAGCTAGTTCGGAAGCAGCTAATTCTGAAACTACACATTCTGAGGTAAGTGCAACGACTAGTGAGAGTGTTACAACTGAGAATTCGTCACCAACAACTAGTGATACTGATACCCCTAATTCTCAAGTTCCCTCTGCTGAAAATAATATCACTGGCGGTCACTACTACAGTGATAAACAGGGGAATTGGTACTATGAAGATGCTAATGGGAAAAAACTTACTGGAGACCAAACGATTGATAACGTAAGAGTCTCCTTCTGGGAGGACGGAAAACAAATTAAAGGACCACAAATCGTAAATTACAAACTATACCGTTATTTTGATGATAATACTGGTCAACTACAAACCAAACGTTATCTAGAATATAAGGGAAACTGGTACTATGTTGACAAGGATGGTATTCCTCTCAAGGGGGAACAAACCATTGAGAGGCAAGAAGTTTATTTTGATTATGACGGAACTCAAGTCAAAGGAGACTTTAGTGAAAAGTATTCTGGTAATCTTGATAAGATGCACTATTATGACCCTAACACCGGAGCTAGAGTTAGAAAAGAAGGTCTCGTTCAAGATAAAGAAGGAAGAACCTTTTTTATCAATAATGACGGTTCTAAATATACAGGAACTCGTATGATTGATGGTAATCTTTATTATTTCGAAATCAACTCTGGTGTCATGCAAAAAGGAATCAGCATAGAGCTAGAAGATGGAAAGACTCTTCCAACTTCTAATAAATATGGAACGCCCACAAACATTACCCGTCGTTACTATTTTGACTCAGAAACCGGTCAGTTAGTCAAAAAACAAACAATTAAAGAACATGATAAATGGTACTACTACGGTGATGATGGAAATGCTATTCGTCCTAAAGATGGGGAAACCCTTATTAATGGACAAATCGTCTATCTCTACTCAAACGGCCGTCAAGCTAAAGGAGAACTTGTTCTTGATAATGGGGTCCTCCGTTACTATGATCCTGATTCTGGAGCTCGTGTTGTAAATACAAGCCTAACGATCAATGGGATGACTTATAACTTTGATGAAAATGGAATTGGTAAAGATGCTCCAAACCCTAACGGCTACTATAGCGATGAACAGGGTAACTGGTATTATAAGAATGCAAGCGGAGAAAACCTTATCGGTTCCCAAATCATTAAGGGACAAAGAGTATTCTTCCGGGATAATGGACAACAAGTCAAAGGGGCCTATTTAGATATATATAATGACCTTAAAGGTTACTACGATATCAATACAGGAAATCTCGTAACCAATCGTTACGTTGAAGTTAATGGTAATTGGTACTATGTTAATAAATACGGTAGCCCACTAAAAGGGGCCTACATTATTGATGGACAAGATGTTATGTTCGATCCCCATGATGGTAAACAGATTAAAGGAGGATTTGTAAGAGATCCGAAGTTTATCTCCAAATATTATTACATGCCTAAGTACTACTATGATAAAGACAATGGTTGCAAAGTAACCCATGCAGGCTTTGTTAATGAAAATGATTCAACCTACTACCTTGATGATAAAGGACAAATAGTTCTTGGGCTTCAGGAAATTAATGGCGATTTCTATTACTTCCGTCCAGAAAATACGTATAAACACTATGACATTGGAGAAATGTTACGAGATCGTTTTATCTATGAAAATAATAAGGTCTATTATGTTGATCATAGTGGTAAAATCTTGAAAAATCGCTTTTTCGAACGTAATGGAACTGGAACTTGGTATTATTTTACAAAAGATGGTACAGCTGCAACAGGAGAAGTTGAAATTAATGGTCAAAAACTATACTTTGATAATCCTTGGGGTTTTCAGACCAAAGGAAGGGTTGCTCAAAACGGTAAATTCTATGACAAAGATTCTGGTGAACTAGTGACCAATACTTTTAAAGAAGTATTGACTTCCGTTGGTAGTACCATAAATGGCGAAATTTTATATGCAAAGGACTGGTATTACCTTGATAGGGAAGGCCGACCACTAAAAGGACCTCAAACACTTGATTATGTCAAAATGTACTTCTTCCCTAATGGAGCACAGGTTAAGGGACGTTTTGCTCCTGATGGACACTACTATGATAAGGATACTGGTGCACTTGTAACAAACCGTTACGTCCATATCTATAACTGGAAATTTCAAGATAAATACGGTAATCCTGTCGATAACTTTTTTATCAAGTACCCACATAATTTTATTTTTGGTCTCAATGATAACACAATACCAGTAGACATTAGTCACTACCCACTTTCAAGCAAAGACTTCGATTGTGAGGACTATTTCTACTACGTTGATGTCAATGGTGATAAAGTTACCGGTGAACAAACCATTGACAATGTCCCAGTCTACTTCCACAGTAACGGTAAACAAGCCAAAGGTGAACTAGTCACCGTTGATGGTAAAATCCACTACTACGATGCCAACTCAGGTGCCCGTTTGTCAAATATTGACATTACTATTAAAGGGCAAACCTATCACTTTGATGCGGATGGAAACGGAACACCAATTAGTTAATGAAGTTATAAATACTCCTTCTTAAAATGACAGTTTAAAATGAAAGGAGAATTATCATGGAAAAGAAAGTACATTTTAAACTTCACAAAGTTAAAAAACATTGGGTAACTATTGCAGTGACAGGACTTGCTTTGGGTTTGAGTTTTGCAGGACTCAGCTATGCTTCAGCTGAAGAACAACCTACCCCCGTTAATGAAGCAACTGTTGAAACCATCATCAAAGAAGGTGCTATTAACGTCGATGCTCCAGCAAGTAATGAAGCCACAGCTAAACCTACAGAAAATACAGCAGCTACCGCTTCAAGCGAAGCTGCCACAGTGTCAGAAACACCAGTGGTCACCTCTGAAGGGGCTTCAACAGAAACTATTTCTGAAAAACCAAGCTCTGAAGTCACAAGTACAGCTAGTTCGGAAGCATCTAATTCTGAAACTACACATTCTGAGGTAAGTGCAACGACTAGTGAAAGTGTTACAGCTGAGAATTCGTCACCAACAACTAGTGATACTGATACCCCTAATTCTCAAGTTCCCTCTGCTGAAAAGAATATCACGGGTGGTCAATGGTATAGTGATGAACAAGGCAATTGGCATTACAAAAAAGATGACAAGGATCTGACAGGTCCAAACCTAATTGATGGACAGCATGTCTATTTTGACAAGGATGGTAAACAGGTCAAAGGAAACTTTGCCCAAGATGGACATTATTATGATGGTGAACTTGGACATCTAACAACTGAATCTTTTGTTACTACTGGCGATAACCACTGGTATTATGTAGATAAGACAGGTGAAAAAGTGACTGGCCTTCAAGAAATTGGAGACAAAACTTACCACTTTAATGACAAGGGGCTTCAAACAAAAGGGCAAAGAGTGGTTGTTGATGGAAAAGGATATTATTTCCATCCTGAAAATGGCGAACTTTGGAATAATAAGATTGCCCTCTACCATAGTACTCGCTACATTAACGGAACCAGCGACGACATTTATTACTACTATGACAATGACGGTAATATTTACACTGGCCCTAAAACCATCGACGGTAAAGAGTACTACTTCCAACCAGACATGGTCTATTATTCTAAATTCAAGAATCCTGATGGTACTGAAAGTTATTACAATGAACAGGGACAAAAAGTCTATAATGGCTGGGGTAAAATCAGATACATGTACCTGAGAGGATACCTCTGGACACCTTCTGTTTATGCTGATGAAAATGGACATGTTGTCCATGGATTCAAGCGAATTAATGGACAACTCTACTATTTTGATGAATCTGGTTCACTAAGAGATGATGTCCCTGGCAGCCCAAACCCACTGTTCCAAGTTGATGGAAACTGGTACTATGCTCAGTTTTCTAAATACATTAACGGCGTAAGAGGTGCTATCCTCACCAATGCTTTCACTTTTATTGCTGTAGATGATAGATACCCAACATCAATTGCAGATGAAAATGGTAAATTGACTCCAGTTACAGCCAAAAATAGTTATGTTACTGCTGGAGGTAAATGGTACTATGTTGATAAATCTAGTTATCCTTTAAAGGGCGAACAAGTGATAGATTATGTCAATGTCTACTTCCGTGATGACTATTCTCAAGTTAAAGGTGACTTTGCGCCAAACGGCCATTATTATGATAAAGATAGTGGAGCCCTCGTTACCAACCGTTATGTCGAAAAAGATGGCAAGTGGTACTATGTCAATGATAAGGGCGATAAATTAATTGGTGCTCAAACTATAGATGGTGTAGAAGTCTATTTTGATAAAGACGGTGTCCAAGCCAAAGGTATTTTTGCCAATGCTGATCATTTTTATGACAAAGACACAGGTGCTGCTGTCCGAGACCAAATCGTCGAAGTCGATGGCAAACGCTATTATGTTGGTCAAGATGGTAGAAAAGTTTACTCAGGAACACATATTGTTCATGGTGAAGAAGTGAATCTTATCGTTGGAGATGGTCATCAAGGCTTCGGAGAATTCACATACTACGCAGATAGTGGAGACTATATCGGATTTGATGGTAAAAAGGTCACAAAAGCTGGTTTCGTTAAAACCAAAGATAATCACTGGTATTATTTAGACGGTAAGGGAAACAAATTAGTCTCCGTTCAAGTTATCGATGGCGAACTCTACTACTTTGGACTTCCTACTCGTAAATACTACTACGGAATGCAAAGTAGAGGTGAGCTCATCTATGCGTATTACAGTGATACTATCCCTAACAGTAGCCACATCTACTATCTGGATGAAGCAACAGGCGCTGCTCTTAAAAATCAATACCATGAATGGGAAGGTAGTTGGTATTACTTTGGTCCAAACTGGTACGCCTTGACCGGTGAACAAACTATTGACAATGTTCCAGTCTACTTCCACAGTAACGGTAAACAAGCCAAAGGTGAACTAGTCACCGTCGATGGTAAAATCCACTACTACGATGCTAACTCAGGTGCCCGTTTGTCAAATATTGACATTACTATCAAAGGGCAAACCTATCATTTTGATGCGGATGGAAACGGAACACCAATTAGTTAATGAAGTTATAAATACTCCTTCTCAATAATGACAGTTTACAATGAAAGGAGAATTATCATGGAAAAGAAAGTACATTTTAAACTTCACAAAGTTAAAAAACATTGGGTAACTATTGCAGTGACAGGACTTGCTTTGGGATTGAGTTTTGCAGGTCTCAACTATGCTTCAGCTGAAGAACAACCTACCCCTGTTAATGAAGCAACTGTTGAAGCCACCATCAAAGAAGGCGCTATTGACGTCGATGCTCCAGCGACTAGTGAAGCCACAACTAAACCTACAGAAAATACAGCTGCTACCGCTTCGAGCGAAACTGCCACAGTGTCAGAAACACCAGTAGCTAGCTCTGAAGTGGCTTCAACAGAAATTGTTTCTGAAAAACCAAGCTCTGAAGTCACAAGCACAGCTAGTTCGGAAGCATCTAATTCTGAAACTGTTCATTCTGAGGTAAGTGCAACAAATACACCTACAAACAACGAAAACCTCATCATAAGTACTTCTCCTGATAAAACAACTTTAGATACCTCACAAAAAGATGGCGATTTCACCATCACTGTTGAAGCGGAAGGTATCACAAAAAAGACAGATAAAAGAGAGAGTTTCGTTTCAGATGCAAATGGTGTTACCTATTATGTAGATACAAAAGGGCAGCTGGTTACTGGACCAAAAGAAATCAACGGTTTCCAATATTACTTTAACAATGACGGCACTATGGTAAAAGGGCAGCTTAGGAAAGTTGACGATAAACTCCACTTTTACGATGAAAACGATGGCAAGCTAGTAACAGACCGTTTTATTACATTCAAAGACAGCCACTATATTCCAGAAGAAAACTATAGTAAAGTTGTTTACTTCAATGAACCTGCTTATATCGAACCAAACTATTATGTAATGCCTGGATTAGAACGTTACTATTTCGATAAAAATGGTAACACACTTGAGAAAGGTCGTCAGACAATTTTAGGTGATGACTATTACATCTATGACAATGGCCAAGTTGCTGTTCATAGACTAATGGAATTAGATCACAAACGCTACTACTTTGATGACAAAGGGGCCTTAGCCAAAAACAAACAATTTCCTATCATCGAAAAGGGTCTTCGGAAGTCTATGCCATATGTATTTTATTCAGACCACGATGGGGTGGCTGATTATCTCAATAAACAACTAAACATTGTGACTTATCCGTTCCCAATTTACTATACTCTTCCTTCAGAAAATAATATAGAATATCCAAAAAATCAATTTATGATGGACTACGAAGGTCGTTGGTATTACTTCAACAAAGACGGATTTCCTGTCACTGGACCTAAAACTATTGATGGCTTTGAACTCTACTTCCATGAATCATCTCGCCCAGAAGGACATCAAGCTAAAGGTGAATTTATTAATATTGATAATAAAATCTACTACTTCGACAGAGACAATGGTCGTAAAGTCAAGGATACATCTTTTGAGTTAAACGGTATCCATTATATCGCAGATAAAGAAGGGAACATCACTATCCAAGGTGATTCTAGATTCCATAACCAATATGTCAGCGATGATAAAGGCAACTGGTATTACTACAACTCCGATGGCAATAAACTCATTGGCGAACAAACCATTGATAACGTCAAAGTTTACTTTAAGGACAGTGG
This sequence comes from Streptococcus sp. 3.1, assembly GCF_016648915.1. NCBI lineage: Bacteria > Bacillati > Bacillota > Bacilli > Lactobacillales > Streptococcaceae > Streptococcus > Streptococcus sp. 3.1. The sequence goes on from NZ_JACLQV010000004.1 coordinate 179,364, forward strand.
AGTCCAAGTTAAAGGACACTTCGCTCCGAATGGTCACTTCTATGACAAGGATAGTGGTGAACTTGTTACCAATGCTTATGTAGAAGACAATGGAAACTGGTACTATGTCGATGAAAATGGTCAAAAACTCATTGGAAACCAAATTGTCGATAGTTATCATGTTTGTTTTGACGGTAATGGTCGTCAACTAAAAGGTGAAGCTAGCTACTCAAATTCAGGTCTACCAAAACATTACTATGATTTGCATAATGGACAAATGGTTATCAACTCTCTTATTCAAATCGATGGTAAGACCTATAAAGCTGATAATGAAGGTAAACTCTCTGAAGTACCATATGCTTTAAACTATCGCAACCAAATTGTTACCGACGAATTTGAAAACAGCTATTATTATGACTACCAAGGAATGATGGTCAAAAATCAATACGTTACTATCTATCACCTAGAGAATGACTATCTTAACCCTAAAATTAAAAAAGTCACCTATTATGCAGGGTATGACGGAAAATTCCTTCACGGTCCCCAAACGATAAATGGTGTTGCTGTTTATTTCAATGTCTATGGTGAACAAATCAAAGACCAGTTCGCAGACGATGGTTACTATTATGATAAAGATACCGGTGCTCGTGTTAATTTAGGAGTCAACCAATCAGTTATGATAAATGGTAAATGGTATTATCTTGACCATAACGGAAAGCGATCTAAAGGTGAGTTTATTAAACAAGGAGGAAACAAATACTACTACGATAAAATTGATGGTGAGCGTGTCATTGGAACACTTTTTGAAGTGAACGATAAACTTTATATTTCAGATCAAGAAGGTGTCATTACTGAAAAGAAAGATGATATCAAAAAAAATGGACTGTTCTATGATGACTACCACAATATCCATTATATGAATGATAATGGTCATCTAGCTAGGAACTTATACGTTCCTTCTAACCACAATGGATTTAGCGATGATACAAAACCATTTTACTATTTTGGTTCCGAAGGAATCGCTTTAAAAGGGGAGCATACTATTAATGGTGAAACAGTATTCTTCGATGAAAATGGAGAGCAAGTAAAAGGAGGTTTCGCAAAAAACGGTAAATATTACGATAAACATACAGGTAACTTAGCAAGAAATACTTTCAGAGAACGTACTGTAAGAATCGCTCGTGAATGGCGTGCTAATGGTATCTCAACTACATTCCGCTACTACCTAGATAATAGTGGCTACAAGGTGTCAGGTTATCAGACTATTAACGGTGAGGACTACTACTTCTACCCTGATGGACCACAGTTAAAAGGGGATTTCGCACCAGATGGTAGATATCACGATAAGGACACCGGAGCTTTAGTCACAAAACGTTATGTTCAAATAAAACCTTGGCATTTTATCACCGACCTAGGTAATGAGCCTATCGACCATAATTATGTTCAAGTATTTCAATTCGATAGATACCCTAGTCTAGCAGACACCTCAACTGGTGCAATTACTAGATATTTTGGTAAAAAATATTCTAATAGTTGGTACTACGTCGATGAAAATAGTCAAAAGGTAACTGGACACAAAACTATCGATAATGTAAAGGTTTACTTTGATAAAGATGGTAAACAAGCTAAAGGTATTGTTGCTGATGATGGTTATTACTATGACAAGAATACTGGTGAACTTGTTGACTTAGGACGTGACAAATTCGTTGACATTGACGGTTATCGTTACTATGTTGGTAGTGATGGTAAATGTTATAAGGGTGAACAAAAGATTGGAGATGATTACTACTATTTTCACGATGATGGTAGACTAGGCTACGATGAATTGCGAACAATTTGGGCGGGAAATGACTACTACTACCATTATTATTACCCAAAAACTGGAAAACGTGCTAAAAATGTTGACATTACTTTTAACCACTCAATTCGTTACAAGGTGAAAGCTGAGCTTGTTCATTTCGATGAAAACGGTGATGGAAGGGTTATTAAATATATTTACGAATAATATTTATTTCACACATATAATTCCAATTTGTCTTTCAATGAAAGGAGAATTATCATGGAAAAGAAAGTACATTTTAAACTTCACAAAGTTAAAAAACATTGGGTAACTATTGCAGTGACAGGACTGGCTTTGGGATTGAGTTTTGCTGGCCTTAACTATGCTTCAGCTGAAGAACAGTCTACCCCTGTTAATGAAGCAACTGTTGAAGCTATCATCAAAGAAGGTGCTATTGACGTCGATGCTCCAGCAACTAGTGAAGCCACAGCTAAAGCTGTAGAAAACACACCTGCTACCGCTTCAAGCGAGGCTGCCACAGTATCAGAAGCACCAGTAGCTGCCTCAGAGGTTGCTTCAACAGAAACTGTTTCTGAAAAACCAAGCTCTGAAGTCTCAAGCACAGCTAGTTCGGAAGCATCTAATTCTGAAACTACACATTCTGATGTAAATGCAACAACTAGTGAGAGTGTTACAGCTGAGAATGTGTCCTCTGTCGGTGATATCCCAAACGAAAATACCACAAGAGGAACTGACCGTTCTGCCTTTACTGAAAAAAGGAATGGATTTGTTACCGAAAAAGAAGAACGTATTGAAACAGAAAACTATCTAGGAAGTCTTATCACTACAAGACATCCTTATTACGTTACTTATTACTACGATAACAATGGTAATAAGCTTATGGGATGGCAAGATATTAATGGTGAACGCTATTATTTCAAAAAAGAGCGAGAACATCCTGGTTTCGAAACCATTGATGGAAAACTCTATTACTTTACAGATAGTGCACGTATGCTCCATGATGAATTTGTTGAAGAAAATGGTCAAACTTACTATCTAGGTAGCGATGGCGTGCGAGTTTCTGGCTTACAAGATATCAAAGGACAAACCTATTACTTTAATCCTGATAGAAACGGTCAACTTAGCTATGGCTTGAACGTGGTCGGAGACAAGCTCTATCTGTTTGGAGATGCTGGCAAAGAAAATGCAGGACAATTAGTTAAAGACACACATCTCAACAACGGTGATTTCCAACTCAATATTGATCCTAATGGTATCGTTACAGTGGCAAATAACCATCCCGCTTTTCTACAAGATAATGGTGGTCACTGGTACTATATGGATAAAGATGGAAAACTTATGACTGGACCACAAACTATTGATGGCTTGACCTATTACTTTGATTCAAATGGTAGACAGGTCAAGGGGGAACGCCGTGAGGTCAATGGTAAATCATATTTCTACGATCCAGATAACGGCGCCCTTGTGACTAATCGCCTCGTCACCTTCAAAGCTGGACGATTCATTCCTGAAGAAAACTATGCTAAAGAAATAAGATTTGACTTTGCTCCTTATGAAAATTATTACAACAATGAACATCCTGAACTCGAACGGTATTATTTAGGTGCCGATGGCCTACCCGTCACAGGATGGCAAACCATCAATGGTAATAAGTACTTTTTCCAAGATGATGGAAACATGGTCGTGCACAGATTTTTCAATAACTATTACTTCTACAATGATGGTACCATTGCTAGAAATAAACGATTGAATATTCCTACACACTATATTATGAGAGAATTTCCAAATATCTATGAATTTGATAATGATGGGGTTGGTAAATTCATTTCTAGTGATTTTAAGGACCTTCGACAAAAGACTGCTTATTTTGTCCAAGATAAAGATGGGTATTGGCATTACTACGACGAAATTGGATGGCCAGTGAAAGGTTCAACAACTGTTGATGGCTATGACATGTATTTCCATTTAGGAACTGGTCGCCAAGCAAAAGGAGAGTTAGTTGATATCAAAGGCAAGGTTTACTATTTTGATAAAGATAACGGTCGAAAAGTCAAAGATACAACTTTTGATTTCGATGGTAAGACCTATGTGGCAGACCAATCTGGTGTCCTCAGCATTAAAAGTCATTCAACTCAACGAAACCGCTATATCAGTGATTCCGAAGGTAACTGGTACTATGTCAATGACAAGGGTTACCTCCTCCTTGGTGCTCAAACCATTGATAACGTCAACGTTTATTTCGGCACCAATGGTGTCCAATACAAAGGCCATTTTGCTCCTGATAATCACTATTACGATAAAGATAACGGTGCTTTAGTAACAGATAGATTAGTTGAGGATGGCGGCAAAGAGTTTTATGTTGATGAAGAAGGAAAGAAGTTTGACGGTACTAAATATTTGGACGGAATTCAGTACTACTTTAGCTACGGCGAAAAAGTGAAAGGTGAGTTTAATTATCCATACCGTGGTGATCATTATTATGACAAAGAGACTGGTGCCCTTGTAACCGGAAAATACTTCGAACATAAGAATAACTGGTATTATGCAAATAGTAAGGGAAATATTCTGACTGGTAGAAGAGTTATCGATGGCAAGCATGTCTACTTCTACGATGATGATTATGGACAATATAAGGGTATACAAGCTAAAGATAAACTCATCATTTTAGGTGGTAAGACTTACTATTATCTTCCTGGCTCTGGTAATCGTGCTGATAATGTAACCTTGACAATCAATCACGTTACTTATTACTTCGATAATGACGGGGTTGGCCATATCCTTCGATAGTCATTTACAAGTGACTATGGTCAATTACCCAACACAAAAGGAAGTCGACCAACTGTCAACTTCCTTTTTCATATCATCAATCACAATCATACAAATAGAACTCGAATATCAACAATTCTTAAACAATTACGATTATCTTGTAAAAAAACTTGTTTGTCATAAAAAAAGTATTATAATAAAGATAGGTGAACATGTAAGCGTTTTACTAAAAACGTTGAAAGTGTACTACAGGGGATTAGGATTAGGAACTTGGCTTTAGACTTCTAACGTCAAAATAATTTTTTATGCATGAAAACTGGTCCTTAGGCACTTTGGCATGATAATCTAAGGCTCTTTTCATACACACATCTGTCTATAATATAAAACTAGAGCTTTAGAGAGAATGCTTCAAACTAACAGCTCTAGTTTTTTGTATTTGAAGACATGTGCATAGGCTGGATTCAATAATAAAACGAAAGGAGAGAAATAAAAGTATTAGGATAAATAAGTAAGATCACCTGTTTCTAGATATAAATTATACAGCATAAGCATATTCTCCTTGCACACATTTGACGTGCTCGCCTATAAAATCGTCTTATGGCCATACCCTGAGAGATTTAGATATGGGGCTCAGTCGTTTTAACAGATCTTCTCACTTTTAACATTTTTCTGACGGCCTAGCTCCTTTATGTTACACACCTAAACATCGGTGTTCATTTTTGAAGGGAGTCTATTATGAATACTGAAATGAATTATCATTGGCAAATGTCCAAGAAACACGTCGTAGCACTTTCCTGCGCAACTGCTCTAGCTACTTTTACTTTAGTCGCACGCCCTACATTTGCGGATGAAGCGAAAACACCTGAAACTTCTAGTCAACCAACTGAGATTCTTGCACCTGCACAAGAAACTGCAGTAACTAATGTTGAGGTCAAAGCACCTACTACAAATCCTATCTCAACTAATACTGAGCTACCTACTAGTACCAGTACGGTTCTTAGTGAAGCTCCTAGTAGTGAAGTCGCATCATCTGAATTAGCAAGCGAATCACCAGTAGAAATCACTTCTGAGCAAGAAATTAGTAATCAAGATAATCAGGCAAATAAAGCTACACCAATTAAAACGGCAACTTCAGAAGCCTCTGCCACAAAGACTTCGTCAGAAAAAGTCACTGAACCTGTTCCTGTCGAAGAAACAAAAACACCTACAAAAAACAGTGAACAACCTGCTCCAATCGATGAAAATGAAAAGCAAGTCACACCTTCTGTAACACTTGAAAATGCACCTCATATTTCTGGTGGACATTATTATAGTGATGATAATGGTAACTGGTATTACAAGGATGCAAATGGCAAAAATCTTGTCGGGCTGAACTATGTGGATAATGTTCCTGTTTACTTTAGCCAAGATGGTATTCAAATCAAAGGTGGTTTTGCAGAGGATGGCCGATACTATGACAAAGATTCTGGTGCTCTTGTAACCAAGGCCTTTAAAGAACTCTTAACTTATATTGGTCGTGATGATATCAACGGTCAAAACATTTATACTACTGATTGGTACTACCTTGATGCCGACGGACGGCCACTTAAAGGTCCTCAAAATATTGGTGGTACAAACATGTACTTCTTCCCTAATGGGGCACAAGTTAAGGGACGTTTTGCACCTGATGGACACTACTATGATAAGGACTCTGGTGCGCTTGTAACTAACAGCTTTGTCCATGTCTACAACTGGAATTATCAAAATCAAGACGGAAATCGTGTGAATCACTTTGTCATCGCCATTCCTAATAATTCAGTCGTTGGACCTAACGGTGAAAACCAATTTTTGGATATGAGTCATTACCCACTTTCTAGCAATGATTTGAATCGCGAAGATTTCTACTATTACGTAGATGATAAGGGGGATAAACTGACAGGACCTCAAACCCTAAACGGCATCCATGTTTACTTCGACCAAAATGGTAGACAACTTAGAGGTGAGTTTGCATTTGACGAAGATGGTACCGTTCATTACTACGATGCGAAAAACGGTGCACGCGCTGAAAATACCATTGTCAGAACCAACACTGGTGCCTTCAAATTCGATGCAAATGGTAATGGACATTTGATGAAACCTGGCGAAGAAATAGATACTCCCGTTACTCCTACACCTACTGTCTCCCTAGACAAGGCACCGCGTGTTTTTGGTGGTCACTATTATAGTGATAACGAAGGCAACTGGTACTACAAGGATGCAAACGGTAAAAACCTCATCGGTCTCAACTTCGTTGACAACATTCCAGTCTACTTTGACAAGGATGGCAAACAAGTCAAAGGACGTTTTGCAGAGGATGGTCGCTATTACGATAAAAACTCTGGTGCACTTGTAACAAAACGCTATCTTGAAACTGAAGATGGCAACTGGGTTTACGTCAATGATAAAGGTGATAAACTCAAGGGAGAACAAACTATCGATGGTGTTAAAGTCTACTTTGATGATTTCACTGGTACACAAGTCAAGGGACATTTTGCACCAAATGGTAAATACTATGACAAAGATTCTGGGGCTCTCGTAACCAATGCTTTTAAAGAAATCTTGACTTATATTGGTCGTGATGACATCAACAATCAAAATATCTATACTACTGCCTGGTATTATCTCGATGCTGATGGGAAACCATTAACAGGACCTCAGACTTTTGGAAATACGAAATTGTACTTCCTTCCTAACGGAGCACAAGTCAAGGGACGCTTCGCGCCAGATGGACACTATTACGACAAAGATTCTGGTGCTCTTGTCACTAATAGCTTTGTTCACGTCTACAATTGGAATTACCGAAATCTCGATGGTGACCGCATCTTCCACTTTACAATCACCATTCCTGGAAATGATATCGTAGGTCAGGATGGACAGTATCCAAGAGAAAGTAAAGATTTAGATCGTGAAGATTTCTACTACTATGTTGATGCTAAAGGGAATAAACTGACAGGACCTCAAACCTTGAATGGCATCCATGTTTACTTCGACCAAAACGGTAGACAACTTAGAGGAGAATTCAAATTTGACGATGACGGAACTGTCCACTATTACGATGCTAAGAATGGAGCACGTGCTGAAAATACCATTGTTAGAACAAACACTGGTGCCTTCAAATTCGATGCTGACGGTAATGGACATTTGATGGGCCCTGGTGAAGTATAAGAATATAATTCAAATAACAACTATTGATATCGCATAATTACTTTGATTTAGGAATCGCTAAAAAGGAAGTCGTTCAAAATCGACTTCCTTTTTCATATCACATGTAAACTTTTTCTTCTACTTTAAGAAAACTTTAGGCTTTGCTTTATATACTATAACCATCCTAAAACTTTTCTTTTTCATAATCTCCTAAATCCAGGGCTTAGGTCCTGGATTTTTTTGCGTGAAGGAGAAGTAAATGAATTTATGAAATTTGAATCATTGCTTTTCTTCTTTTGCCTGATTAATCATATCTAGGAAATAAGCATGTACCCTTTCGTCACCCGTTAATTCTGGATGAAAAGAGGTCACCAACATCTGCTTTTCTCTAGCTGCCACGATAGCCCCATTGACTTGTGCTAGAATATCCACTTCTGGTCCAACAGCTTCAATAATCGGCCCACGAATAAAGACCATTGGGATCTCCCCTATTCCTTTAAATTCAGCATCTGTGACAAAACTGCCCAATTGGCGTCCATAAGCATTTCTGGCTACAGTGATATCCATATTTGCCAAATGTTTTGTTTGGTCTCCCACTATGGTTTTGGCCAACAAAATCAGACCTGCACAAGTTCCAAATACAGGTAGTCCAGCATCAATTTTCGTCTTAATCGGCTCAAACAAGTCTAAATCATGCAAAAGTTTTCCCATGACTGTCGACTCTCCCCCTGGTAGAATGAGCCCGTCTAAATCAGCGTGAGCTTCCCAATCCTGTCGATTTCTGATTTGAACCGTTTCAACCCCAAGTGCTTTCAAGACCTGCTCATGTTCTGCAAAAGCACCTTGCAAAGCCAGTATTCCGATTTTTGTCATCTATTTTCCTCGCTCTGCCATTAAGATGTCAATTTCGTCCTTGTTGATACCAACCATGGCTTCTCCCAAATCTTCTGACACTTGCGCCAAAATATCGGGACGATTGTAGTTAGTTACTGCTTTGACGATAGCTTCCGCACGTTTTTTCGGATCTCCAGACTTGAAAATCCCTGAACCAACAAAGACACCTTCAGCACCCAGCTGCATCATAAGCGCAGCATCCGCTGGTGTCGCTACACCACCTGCCGCAAAATTGACAACAGGCAACTTGCCATGTTCGTGGACATAACGGACCAAATCAATTGGCACCTGCAAGTCTTTAGCAGTAATATAGAGTTCATCTTCTCTAAGATTTTGAATACGGCGAATCTCTTGATTCATGAGTCGCAAGTGGTGAACAGCCTGAACAATATCACCAGTCCCAGGTTCACCCTTGGTACGAATCATTGATGCCCCTTCTGAGATACGGCGAAGAGCCTCACCGAGGTCCTTAGCTCCACAGACGAAAGGCACATCAAACTGGGTTTTATCCACATGAATAAGGTCATCAGCCGGTGTCAAAACCTCACTCTCGTCGATATAATCAATCTCAATCGCCTGCAAAATCTGTGCTTCAACGAAATGACCAATACGCACCTTAGCCATCACTGGAATACTAACGGCGTCCTGAATTTCCTTGATCATCTTAGGATCACTCATACGTGACACACCACCCACCGCACGGATATCGGCCGGAATGCGTTCCAAGGCCATAACTGCAGCTGCTCCTGCCGCCTCAGCGATACGTGCTTGCTCAGGATTTTGAACGTCCATGATGACGCCCCCCTTAAGCATCTGTGCCAAATTTTTATTTAAGTCGTAACGATTTGTCATTGCAATCACCTCTCATGTTTTTATGTCCTCTATTTTACACAGGATGATTTTTGAAAAAAAGACTCTATTTCCCAAACTGTATGGGGACAATTGCCCTTTCAATCATATCTATAGACGAAAAAATAAATAAATTAGGAAAACTCTTTTATAGGCTATAACTATCACAACTATAAGCATCTTTTTATAAGAGTATGGCATTTTTGTATCCGTTTTCTATTGAAGTTATTAGAAAATAAGATTAAAATATAATCGTAAATTAATTTTTGGTGTTCATGATGTTTTATATGTCACAGCATGAATTTACCAAGTCACCATATAAGGGGGAAATTTATGGAAAACAAAGTTCGTTTCAAACTTCATAAAGTTAAGAAACATTGGATTACAATCGCTGCCTCAAGTTTGGCTATCGGGGCTTCACTGATTGGCCTTGGTCAAGTCGGAGCCGATGAGGTCGAACCTGAAACGACCGCTGTTAACAGTCCTGAAAATGTCGTCTCTGACAGTAATCTTGAGACAAGTGCTAGCCTCATTACAAGAACCGAAGTAGCTCCGGCGAGCACGGCTGTTGAAAATACTTCTAGTGATACAGTCTCAACTGACACTACATCTACTAATGTCGCCAGTCAGCCTGCAGAAGCAACTGCTACACAGCCTGCTAACGAAACTGATAAAAAAATTGAGACAGCTACTATAGATAAAAGTACTGAAACCTCATCCGAAACAAGCGACAACGCAACTACTTCACAGGAAACACCTTCCCAAGGTGGCAAGTTCACCTCAGATGATCAAGGTAACTGGTATTATCTAGACAGTGACGGTCACAAACTAACTGGCCCACAAACCATCGACAGCTTCAACCTCTACTTCCATGACAATGGTATCCAGGCAAAAGGTGAAAAGGTAACCATTGATGGCAAAGATTACTACTACGATAAAGATAACGGTCGTAAGGTAACTGATACAAGCATTGAAGTAGACGGTAAAACTTATCTAGCAGATGCTGATGGCATCCTAACCGAAAAAACACAACTACCAACCCAGGTCGTGACTGGTGGTCATTTCCAATCTGATAACCAACAAGACTGGTATTACTACACTGCCAACGGTGAAAAATTGACTGGTTGGCAAAATGTTGATGGTGTCATCCTTTATTTTGATAAAGATGGGAAACAAGTCAAAGGACAAAAACAAGAAATCGACGGCAAGCACTACTATTTTGCCTATCATAATGGTGCCTTAATGACTAATCAATGGTATGAACATATCATCTTTAATAGTTACAGAACCAACCCAATGTATACGCACCTCTTTGAATATCTAGGAGAGGACGGTGCTCCCGTTACAGGTTGGCATACAATCGATAACAAACGCTACTACTTCCAATCAGACGGCCTGAGAGCTCAAAATGATGTCGTAACCATTGATGGGAAAGAATATTTGTTTGATTATGACGGTCAATTGGTTAAGAACACGTATGGCATCGTTGAAAGACCTTCTATGTTTTTCTCTAGTAAAACAACTTACCACACTGATGCTGACGGCGTCATCCAAACCGGTAGACATATAATTGATGGTAAGGAATACATTTTTACTGAAAATGGGGTTGTCCTAAACGGTATTATCACTTTTGAAAATAAAGATTATTTTGTCATTAATAGTGAAGTCCAAAAAAATAGCCTTAAAGCCTACTTTGCACCCGTTGTCTATCACAATGAAGGTATTTTTCATGGAATCTATGGCACTGATGAAAACGGGGTTGCCTTAAAAGGATTCCAACGAGGTATTGATGGTCAACTCCACTACTTCCAACCAGCAGTAAAAAGTGTCACTAAGCCTTCATGGGAGGAAATCAATGGGCAACGTTACCGATTGACAGATGGAGATTACGTCGAACCTACTGCTGGTATGCGTCCTACAATTATTGTCTCTAATACAACTTTGAAAGTTGATGACAAAGTCTATTCCTTTGATGACAAGGGAATCTCAACTGAAGTTACACCTAAAAATCAGTTTATTCGCGACGATTTTTGGAACTGGTACTACTACGATAAAGATGGGAAACTCCTAACAGGTCGTCAAACCATTGATGGTATTCAGCTCTACTTTGATAAAAATGGTAAGCAAGCAAAAGGGACTTTGATTGACATCGATGGGGATACCTACTACTTCGATAAAGATAGCGGAGCTTTATGGACCAATCGTACCATTGAACTTGGTGGCGTTACCTATAACATTGATGAAGAAGGACATGTCACATCTTCTCTACGCAACACCTTTGTTCAGGACAAGGATGGCGATTGGACTTATCTCAAAGATAAGGGCCAATTAGCTACTGGATGGCAAACCATTAATGGTGTCCAACTCTACTTTGATGGCAGTGGTAAGCAAATAAAAGGTAAGCGTATCCTTATAGATGGTAAGTACTACTATTTCGCTAAAAACAATGGTGAACTCCTCCGTAATGCATTCTATCCGTACAATTACTATTCTAAGCTCTACTTTGGCAATGATGGAGCTCAAGTTTTTGGCTGGTATACACTAGATAATCACCGTGTTTACTTTAAGGAAGATGGTCTTCAAGCTAAAGAAGAGTTGCTTCTAATTGACGGAAATTATTATTACTTCAATCAAGATGGCCAACTTCTAGTTGATGGTTCAGCTAAATCATTTAGTATAATATATCTTGCAGATTCAGAAGGAAAACTATTAACCGGGTGGAGAGAAATTGACGGTAAGACCTATTACCTAGATCCAAGCAACCAATATCGCTATGTCAATACAACAGAAACCATAGATGGCAAGACCTATCTTTTCGGTTCTTATACGGAATTATTGCGTAATGACACTAATTACTCATACGCTTCGGATGAAAATGGAATCGTTCGAACAGGATTCTACCGCACTGATGAAGGCTACCTCTGCTATCTTGAGCCTCAGGTAATCTCTTCCTACCAACCAACTTGGAAGGAAATTGACGGTAAGCTCTATCACTTCGAAAAATCAACTTCGTTAGGGAAACATCTTTACGGTTCTCCAATCACAACCAATGCAACACTAGAAAAAGATGGCAAAACTTATGTCATTGATGAAAATGGTGTAGCAACTGAAAAAGTGAATTAAAATGGAAAACAAGATATTTCTTCTACTTTAAGAAAACTTTAGGCTATGCTTTATATACTATAACCATCCTAAAACTTTTCTTTTTCATAATCTCCTAAAATCCAGGGCATAGGTCCTGGATTTTTTTGTATTTTTAACTCTTGAGACTGCTAAAATTGTGATATTTGCCTTGTTAGTCACTTTACAATGTAATCGTTTTCTTATTTTTATCTAAATTTCTTATATTTTCTTGAAACTCTCTAAAATAGCGCTATAATAGAATTTAGGAAATGGAGGAAAAATTATGAAAGTACATTCTAATTTTACTGGACAAAAGTCCAAAAAACGTCTGATTGCATTCTCATGTGCAACTGCTCTTGCTAGCTTTGCTTTTATCGCAAGGCCTGCATTTGCGGAGGAAGCTAAAGTTGACAACTCATCAAACCTTAATACGACTGCTGCTACCACTGCCAATGTGGAAACCACAGCAGATCTTGTCGAAACTAAGGTTGTTGAAGCTCCTGCTACTACTGAAAATGTTGCTAGCACAGAAAACACCACAAATGTCTCAGAACAAGCCACAAATTCTACAGCAAGTTCTGAAACTGCCAGTGAAACAGCTTCAACAACTGCAAGCGAAAGTCAAGTACCTGCAGAATCAGCCTCAGGCCAAACACGCGAAGCTGTAACTACAGACCGAGCTACCAATGAGACTACTTCAACTAGAGAAGCTAATATCACTGGTGGTCAATATTATAGTGATAATCAGGGAAATTGGTACTACAAGGATACGAATGGGAAAAACCTCGTTGGCGAACAGACTATCGATGGTCAAAATGTCTATTTCCGCAGTAATGGGCAACAAGTTAAGGGGCCTTTAATCGGTTGGAAGAATAGACTATTTCGTTACTACGATGTTGATACTGGGCAACTATGGACTAATCGATACCTTGAATACCAAGGTAATTGGTACTATTTAGGTGAAAATGGCTATCCCCTCACTGGAGAACAAACTATCAATGGTCAAGAAGTCTACTTTGATTATAAAGGTGTTCAAATCAAAGGTGACTTTAGTGGAGAAACTTATAGTTATCCTCATATGACTTTCTATTACGATGCTGACTCTGGAGCTAGAGTAAGAAAAGAAGGGCTTGTCAATGATAAAGGAGGAAAAACTTACTACCTCAACAATGATGGCTCTAAGTTTACAGGAGTTCGTGAGATTGACGGAAACCTCTTTTATTTCAAAATATATGATGCTACTACCCCTGTTTATATTGGCTCTCTACAAAAAGGTATCAGTATCTCTCTTGAGGAGGGGAAAAATTCACCACGCGGTAATAGTTATGGTTATGGTAATCCTACTAAAATCACTCGTCGATACTATTTTGACCCAATTACTGGTCAAGCCGTTAAAAATCGCTATGTCCAAGAAAATGATGGCTGGTACTATTATGCTGAAGATGGAAATGCAATTCGTCCTCAAGATGGTGAAGTCAATATAGACGGTCAAATCGTTTACCTCTATGCCAATGGTCGTCAAGCTAAGGGAGAGCTTGTTCTCGACAATGGTGTTCTTCGCTACTATGATCCTAATTCTGGAGCACGCGTCTCTAACACCACTCTAACAGTTAATGGTATGACCTATCGATTTGATGAAAATGGCATCGGTACGGATGCTCCTAACCCAAATGGTTATTATAGCGATGATAACGGAAACTGGTATTATAAAAACGCGAATGGAGACAACCTCACTGGTGCTCAAATCATTAACGGTCAAAAAGTCTTCTTCCGTGAGAACGGCCAACAGGTTAAAGGGGCCTATACCAATGCCCGTAATAATCTTGTTCACTACTTCGATCCAGATTCTGGAGAACTCGCGACCAATCGTTATATCGAATACAACAAATCTTGGTACTACGTTGATAAAAATGGCAATACTTTAAAGGGTGCTCATACTATTGATGGTCATGAAGTCATCTTCAGTCGCTATGAAGGAACACAAGTCAAAGGGTGGTTTGCACACGATGGTGTATATATGCCTGAATACTTTTATGATAAAAATAATGGATATAAAGTAAACTATTCTGGTTTTGTAAAAAACTCATTTGGAGATACTTATTACCATGACGAAACTGGTAGACAAGTAATCGGCTTTAAAGAAATTGATGGCGAATTTTACTACTTCACCCCAGGTGGGGCAAGCAAATATATTCGAGTTGCTTCAATGGAAAAAAATAGCCTCCTCTATTATACAAAGGATAAAATTTACTATTTTGGTGAGTCTGGTAAAGCAGTTAAAAACCGCTTCGTCTTTACCAGTGGAAATTGGTATTATTTCAATGGAGATGCTACAGCAGCAATTGGTGTCTCTGAAATTAATGGTAAAAAGCTTTACTTTAATTCTAGAGGGGAACAAATTAAAGGTGCTTTTACACCAGATGGTCACTACTACGATGAAATCTCTGGTGAACTAGTCACCAACCAAACACGTACTATCAAAGGTGTAACTTATCATTTTGATGAAAATGGTAATGCGACCAAAGTTTAAGATATTCCTCACTTTAAGAAAACTTTAGGAATCGCTTTGTATACTACAACTATCCTAAAACTTTTCTTTTTCGGCTCTTTGTCAACTGTAGTGGGTGACGAAAAGCTAACATCTAGAGAGGACCTGATAGGTCTTCTCTTTT